>JBPYDQ010000459.1:0-13714 GCA_051986135.1 Terriglobales bacterium
TTTACCCGGCTGCCCGTTCGGAGCTGCGCTCCCACATGAAGGGCACACGAACGTGAATGGTGGTCCCAGCCGTAGGCTTGGACTCAATCGTGATCGTTCCATTCACCAGCCTAACTCGCTCCTGCATGCTCGTAAGTCCCAGGCCGCGACCTTTTGTTGCGCTTTTGACGTCAAAGCCCACCCCCGAATCGCTGACCGTGAGATGAATTCCATCCGAGGTTCCCCACAACCGTACCTTAAAGTGCCGTACCCCACTGTGCTTTGCCGAATTGTGAAGGGCTTCTTGCAGAACCCGAAAAAGGCAAAGAGAAATATCTGACGGTAAGGGGCTTGGCAGATGGTCCGTATTGAAGTCAATCTCCACATTTTGCTGCTCGCCGAAATCTCTGCAGAAACCTCCCACGGCGGCACCGATGCCAAGGTATTGCAGTTTTGACGAGTGTAGTTCGTGTGATAAGGACTGAATATCGGCAGCGATCTCGGAGGCTTGGTTCTTTAGCTTGCTCATGCGGCTACGGATTTGCGTAGGCAAGTCGCCGGAGCGCTGTTGAAGTTGTTCTACCTCGATTATCAACAGCGCCAGGCGCTGCCCGATGTCGTCGTGAAGTTCTCGCGCGATCCGGCTGCGTTCTTGCTCTTGCGCCTCGATCAACCTGCGGCTCACGATTGCCAGCGCCGCCTCCGCTAATTTGCGGTCCGTGACATCGGCTACCATACCAACCACTCGCAACATCCGGCCGTGTTCGTCGAAGAAGCCGCGCGCGCTTTTCTCCAACCAAACGACCAGACCATCCGGACCCAACACGCGATAGCAAATCTGTGTGGTCGGCTTCTCGGGCGTAAGTTGGTCACTCGAACTGATAAAAAGCGCGCGGTCGTCGGGATGAACTCTGGCCAATAGTTGCTGCCGCGTAAGCCGCTTTGACTCCCTGAAACCGAGCACGTTGATGTGTTCCTCGGAACGCACGACCGAGTCAGTTGCAACGTCCCATTCGTAGGCATACATCTTTCCGGCTTGAGCTGCCAGACGAAATCGTTCTTCGCTGTTTCGCAGTGCCTCTTCAGTTCTTTTACGCTCGGTGACGTCCTGCATAATACAGACAACTCGGTCAACCCCGGCGGCACCCTCGATAGGAAAGTACGAGACCAGTACATCTCTCTCGCCAAGATCAGGATACGTGTATTTCACCTCGTATCTGACGACCTTACCCTCGAAACACCCATCCAGTTTCTCCTTGACGTCAGCCTCAAACACTCCCTGGTTTAAGACTTCCTGGACGAAATGCCCTACGACTTGCTCCTTTGTCATCTTCCGCATTTTCAAAAATTTACGATTTGCAATCAGATAGCGGTATTCTCGGTCAACGACTGCGATCATCTCCTCGGAACCTTCCACCGCCCTCTCGTATTCGCGGAGCTTGTCTTCACTCTGCCTTAAGATCGCCTCTTGACGCTTACGTTCGCTTATATTGCGACCAATTATGGCGAAACTGATTATCCGGTTTTGGTTATCCCTTATAGGCGACGTCGTCATTGATATTTCAATTCGTGTGCCGTCTTTCCTCTGATAAGCAGTATCGTGGCTGATGGCGTGCTGGCCCATCATTGCGGTGAAATCAGTAGAGCTGTCAGGTGGCGCAAGTAGGGAGATCGGCTTTCCCATTACCTCGGCTGGCGAGTAGCCGTAAAGTCGTTCCGCACCGGCATTCCATTCCGTAATGATGCCGTTAGCATCCACACCAAAAATTGCGTCATCCGACGATTCGACAATAGCCGCTAGTCGGAGCCGTGCTTCCATGGCTGCTTGCTCGCGGACAGTCTGTTCTCGTTCGCGCTCGGATTGTTCCTTTTCAGCGGAAAGAGAGGACAAAATCAGACCGGTTACGGAAATCACCACAAAGTACACATCCAAAAGAACAGCGTTCATGAACGGGGTGTTGGTCGTAAACGGCCCGGAACCCAACGCAGTCTCTACGGTAGCTATAGTCGCAGTGACAAGAATGCACAGTGCGGTTACGCTCACTCCAAAACGAACCGCCGCCCACATTACAAACGGGAGCACGGCGAAAGCCAGGACATGCAGCCTGACCGGGATCAGAGGCAGATCGCCAAAGACAACTAGGGAGGCGACCGTGAGGAGCAGCAGAAGTAGGACAAGTTCTGTGACGCGATCCCGATTACGAATGCGAAAGAGACTCGGCAGGGTCAGAACGAACGGCGTCACTAATAGCACCCCAGTGCTGTCACCCAGCCAATAAATTAGCCAGGCTGAGCCTAATCCTGACCATCCGTGAGTATGGGCTGCATACAGGATGGGTACTCCAATTGAGGCGCCTATCATGCTGCTGCCGAACGCGCCGAATATCATGAGGCTCAGCGCGTCCCTCACGTGGGACAGAGAGTGATCAAATCCGCCGGTCCGCTCGAGGAGGAATCGTCCGACCACTGCTGCCAGCGTGGTTCCCCCGGCATAGACGATCGCAGCCCAGTGAGGGAGGGGACTCAGGAAGACCAGAAGAAACGCCCCGGCCGCGACTCCGGGCCAAACTGAGTAGCCCCAGACCAGCAGTGCGGCCAGTGCAATTCCCGACGCTGGCCAAACCGGTCCGATGCCACCGTTGTTGACGGCCTGGAGGACCTCCCCAATTTTGCCGGCAGTAAATTGCGCAGCAAAGACGACTGCAATCTGGGCCAGGTACTTCCCGGGATTGGATGCTACGACTAGGCGATTTTCGATAGCATGGGCCATAAGCCCGCCCCTAAGGCACTGTCACGGTGCCGGCCCTTTTTATGAGATTGTGAAGTACAACGATTCTTGATTTTTGATCTTAGCTGAGGATGACAATCCTTATACTCGCAATCGCATAATGCTGCAAGCCATCCCGCCTGCCGATGGTACCATCGCTTGCTTCCGCGCACTCGCAGGACCTGGCCTCGCTCTCTCGCAGTTGGCAGCCCGCCGAGATGGCCAGCGAAGCATTAAAGTATTGGGAGAAGGCTACCGAGCCCGAGCTGCGTGCTCAGCGAGGCTTCATTTTAGGCCAAACCGGGCACGAACCCATCATTTAAATTTAAATCTCCGCGGTTCGCCAAGCGAATGAGGCTTTAACCCTCTCCATTCATTAACCGTGCTTTCGCCCAAAGGCAGTGTCGGCTTCGGTCGGAGGAGGCGTAAAACATTCCCCCCTTGCAGGGTAGCATTTTGTGCTGGCTCGCTGAGACTAAGATTGTGTAAAAGGATGAATTGGTTTTTGCCATCACTTTCATATGCAATTTTCCGGTTCTCCGCCGCGATTTCGCTTGTTGTGCTTGTTGCGGAATAGAAAGCGTTATCTTTCATTTGCCATGAGCGGACGCAATCGGGCGACTTCTCCTCGCCCGGGGGGGCAAACTCATTGATCGGTATTTCACATCAGCCATCACCCGAATCTAACCCCCAGAGCGCCAAAGACAGGAAAACCATGTCACGCTCATTCCCTGGGCTATTAGTCTTCGGCCTCGCCCTCATCGCTGTTATGCCTGGCGCAACAGCAAAGCACGCGCTTCCCATCTCGTTACAGCGCCGCATCAATTTCGACAGCGGTTGGCGCTTTTACAGGGGAGAAGCCGCTGGAGCCGAGAGCCCGGATTTTAATGATGCAGAGTGGGAGCCGGTCAAGCTGCCGCACGATTGGGCCATTGCGGGTCCTTTTGACCGGCAGCTAAATCCCGAGACCGGCGCCTTACCGATCTCCGGCACCGGGTGGTACAGGAAATCATTTTTCCTGGCAGCCAATGCCGGTCAGCGTTTCTTCACGATCATGTTCGATGGGGCCATGGCCAACGCGGTCGTCTGGATCAATGGCCAGCGGCTAGGAGGCCGTCCCTATGGCTACTCCAGCTTCTATTTCGACCTGACCCCGTACCTTCACTTCGGCCAGCAACCGAATCTGTTAGCAGTGCGCCTCACCCCCGAGGACCATTCTTCGCGTTGGTATCCGGGAGCGGGAATATACCGTAACGTGTGGCTCGATGTGACTGGGCCCGTGCACGTTGAAGAGTGGGGAACTTACATAACCACGCCCCAGGTTTCGCAAGAACAAGCGAGCCTTGCCGTCCAGACTGTACTTCGCAATGAGCTCGATAAAAAAGCCAGTGTTGTTTTGCGAAGCACGGTATTTGACGGGTCAGGAAATCGAGTAGCTCAGACTAGCAGCCAGGGAACTCAGATCTCCGCCAGGTTCAGTCGTGTCATCAGCACCCAACTGACAATTCCCAAACCGCAGCGGTGGGATATCGATCATCCTTATCTGTATAGCTTGGTCAGCGAAGTGCTTGATGGTGTCCGAGTAGTGGACAGGTATTCGACTCCGTTCGGAGTACGAACCATCGCTTTCGACAGGCGGAAGGGTTTTCTGTTGAATGGCCTGCCTCGGAAACTACACGGTGTGTGTTTGCATCACGATCTTGGCGGCCTAGGCGCGGCCGTGAACCGGCGGGCGATCGAGCGGCAGTTGCAAATCATGAGAGCCGCTGGCGTAAACGCGATTCGCACCAGCCACAATCCCCCCGCTCCCGAGCTGTTGGAATATTGCGATCGGCTGGGACTTCTCGTCATGGATGAAGCGTTCGACATGTGGCGAATTCCGAAAGTCCCGAATGGCTACAGCAAGTATTACGATGAATGGTCCGAACGCGACGTTCGCGACATGCTGCGCCGCGACCGCGATCACCCGAGCATCATCCTGTGGAGCATTGGCAATGAAATTCCAGAACAGGACTCCCCCGACGGGTGGAAAGAAGCGAAACGCCTGGTAGGCTTCTTCCACGAAGCAGACCCGAGTCGGCCCACGACCTCCGCCTTCAATGATTGGAAGCAAGCAATTCACAATCACGTGGCAGACCAAGTCGACGTACCTGGGTTCAATTACCAGCCAATGCGCTACGAAGAAATAATGCGGGCACATCCCGAGTGGGTCATATTTGGCTCAGAAACCGCCTCTTGTGTGAGTTCTCGGGGTGTCTATCATCTGCCCATAGAAAAATATGAGAAACATCCGTCACATCAAATCAGCAGTTATGATATCGTCGCGCCGCCTTGGGCTTACTGCCCGGACGTAGAATTCACATATCAGGACCGCTTCCCTAACGTGATGGGTGAATTCGTCTGGACTGGCTTCGATTACATAGGGGAACCAACGCCCTACTTTGAGTCGGACAACAAGGATCCGAATGATTGGCCAGCACGCAGCTCATATTTCGGAATGGTCGATCTGGCTGGATTCCCTAAAGACCGTTACTACTTGTACCAAAGTCGGTGGGCCAGCAAGCCCATGGTGCATATCCTGCCGCACTGGAATTGGCAAGGCAGAGAAGGCCAGAACATTCCGGTCATGGTGTACACGAATGCAGAAGAAGCTGAGTTGTTTGTTAATGAAAAGTCTTTAGGGAAGAAAACTCGGGGTTCCGAGCCACTGGAGATACCCGTAGGACGTAATGTAAACCCGGACAAGAAGTTCTCGACCAGGTATCGACTGTTGTGGCAGGTGCCTTACCAAACCGGAACGCTCAGAGCCGTTGCGTATTCCGGCGGCATCGAAGTCGCGTCGCACGAGGTTCGAACTGCGGGCACGGCCGCCAAGATTGTTCTGGTTCCTGACCGGAGCGTCATCCAAGCAGATGGCGATGACCTCTCCTTCGTAACGGTTCGCATTGAAGATAAAGATGGGAACTTGTGTCCGGCGGCAGATAACCTAGTGCATTTTCAGACCACCGGAGTCGGAGCAATTGCGGCCGTGGATAATGGCAACGCCGCAAGTACCGAGCCTTTCCATTCTGATCAGCGCAGAGCGTTCAACGGGCTAGCGCTCCTGGTTGTTCGTTCGAGCGAGCAGGCGGGGAAAATTCGGGTTACTGCCACAAGCGACAACTTGGAACAAACTGAGATCGTTATCCGAACCGAGGCTCCAGGCCGAACGAACTCCGGCCATGTTCCCAACCAAAATGCTGAGACTTTCTTGAAGGTTCCGAGCCTGTGAGCGTGACTGGAACCGGGCGAATCATTTCCAGTCTGGGATTCCCAAAACCCAGTAGATTTTCGGGAGCCGTCCCTACCGCAAAATTGCTAGATGCAGGGGTTCACGCCGCCCTGCAGAATATCAAATGGAAGATTTGTTTTTGTCTTTGTGTGCCACAATTGAGGTGTGGGAAGGGGAGTGTTATGGGCGCATCATCGAATTTCGGCAGCAATCTCGCGAGCGACGTCAAGAGTCGTACCGGATGGGGCATTTTTCTCGGCATCCTGACAGCCGTGCTGGGAATACTGCTGATCGCATTTCCCCTGTTTGCGGCGACGGTCACCACCATCCTTATTGCCTGCATCCTGGTTGTCGCCGGCGTTTTCGAGTTGGTTCAGGCGCTGCGTGCGCATACTGCGGGCACGTTCTTTCTCAGGCTTCTGCTGGGTATTGTGTACGGCATCGGGGGTTTGGTCCTGCTGATGAATCCGCTTTGGGGGGTGGCCGTACTTACGGTCGTGCTGGGCGTGATGCTGTTGTTTGAAGCGGGAGCGACCACGATCCTCGGCTTCAACATGAGACCCGCTTCTGGATGGGGATGGCTTATCTTTGACGCTGCAATTACCGCGATCCTTGGCATCTTGATCCTTGCCCATTGGCCTAGAAGCGCCATCTGGGCCCTGGGAACCCTGGTTGGCGCAGCCGTGCTGGTGCGCGGCATCACCCGCATCGCGCTCTCCGCCGGCCTGCGCCGTACCGCAGGAAGATTCGATGATCGGGATATTCAACGTCCTCGCGCAGCATAGCCGAGGCGCAGCCCAGGGTGGTCAATGGGCAAAAGAAGGCACTAGTAAGCGCTCCCGCTTACAAGAGCGAATTTCTTCTTAGCTAACCCTGGTTCCGCGGTAGTCTGCTCCTGGTCGCTACCCTACGCTTCCTTTCGCTCGTCCCGAACCATCGGAGCCCGGGCGGAGGCCTTCGAGAGTACCTCTGAGCCCGGCAAACGTTGTCCCATGCCGCCCACTGGGGAAAACTTCACCCGCCATTCGGTTATTCGGTCGCCTAGAGGTAAGCACCTCGGGTTGTGCATCTCGCGCGAGTTCAGACTTTTAGAACTTATCGTCCTTCCAGCACACCGGCCGACAAAACGAATCACCGCGCAGCCTAGATTGGCTGTATTGAACGAACAATCGAAATGGATTGTCCTTCTCGGAGCAAAGCTGTCATTACAACAGTGCACAACAAGAGTATGGCGTAAATGAAGGATAAGACGGCTGCCCCGAACACACTTGAAAGGAACACAGAGCTGCGTCCCGATACTCTCTGAGACTCATGCTGCTAGTCATCGGAATCTTGCCGTGCGCCCAGATTAAGCGCCTCTACAGCGTTCCTCAGTGTCTTTCACTTCGATAATTAGTGCTAAGCATATTTCGGAAATACTGACACAGGTCCCAGACTACATCTACATAGCAGCCAGCCACTTGCGTCGGGTAGTCAGCAGGCCTGGGCAGCAGCGCGATTCTGTCAGTATTGACAGTGGGACCTGTTCCATTAGTTTGATGAGATACCCAGCATCTTCGCCTCGTAATCGGCGACTGTACACCCAATACCTGAGTAGGTAGTTCAAGGGAAGGTGGTGTTCGTGAGCCCTGCCGTACATCACTTCATTCTAAGGCTGTTGACTATCCTGTTGATTGGCGTTGGCATTTCCATCGCGCAACCGCAAAGTGAGGTACTCAAGCACCGGTCAGTTGCAGCTTCCAGCTCGGTCAGTGATCCTGATATCGCAGACTCGGAGTTCAATCATCATTGCGCTGGGTACATCCTGGTGGCAGTTGCCTTGCTGATGCTGGCCGGCGAAGGCTCTCCGAAACTAAGATTCACGCAAGCAATATGGCCCCTCTTGTTTGTAGCTGCTGGACTCTTTCTCGCCGTCTGGAGTGACAAAGAAATCTGGCCGCGCGGCTTTCTGAGTTGGACCTGGCTCCTGCACCACGACGCCGAAGCGCGTCAACATAAGATCTACGGACTTCTGCTGCTGGCGCTCGGTGCGATTGAGTACTCAAGATGGCGGCAGAAACTGCCCCGCATGTGGGAGATCTGGACTTTTCCGGTTCTCGCAGCGTTGGGAGCAGTTTTGCTGCTGTTCCATCCGCACGGGGGTAGTTCCGGACTTCCGGCCGGCTGGGATAAGCTGCCAACTTCGCAAAAAGCGGTACTGGCGGCAGCTATAAAGCGCGGTGACTTAGAGCGGGTCGCAGCTAGCAATGGGTGGATTACGGCAGACTTCACTCACGACGGTCAGCCATCAACGGCCGCAGTCCATCACCTCCACATGGCACATGGATCCGGGATGGCAGCGGGGATGGAAGCCTCAGCTTCCGAAATCGGGTCCGAACCTGCAAAGCCGAATCCGGGGCTCACGTCAGCTGTGTCACACATGAGAGGTCACACTATGACCCCAGCCATGCTGCTTATCAAGCGGGAACATTTCTGGTACACCCTGGTTGGACTTACAGTCGCACTCTTCAAGTTTGTGGCCGATGGGAGGTTTTGGCCTGCACGTCCGGTGCGATGTCTTTGGCCTGGGGCGATGACCCTGCTGGGGGTTCTCCTGATCCTCTACCGAGAGTGAGATGATGTCGGAGGTGGCCAGTCGCAGGGGAAATCGGCCAGAAGTTTAGCGGTCAAAATTATTGAAACTCCCTCACCGAAATCCTCGCATTCACTTGCGACACTTTCGGGCCGTAACTAAGGTGCGATCCGCTCTAACCGCCCTCACCATTGTGATCGGCACGGCCTTCCTCGTTCTGCTTGTAAACATCGGGATAACTGACTGCCAGTACGTTTTACGCCAAATTGAAGGCATAACAGGACCGAGCGGTTGTGCTGACTGAATTGACCAATTGAGTTCACCGCGTGTTGTCTTCAAGCCTATAAGCGCTTCTCCACGGCAAAATCCAATCAGGGAGTTTGCCCTCCCGAACTAGGCATCGCGATATAACTCGCATCGGTCGCCTATTCTGCTCAGTGAGAAACAATTCAGGTACACACCCATCTCTTTATTTTTTTGTGAGAGAGCTCTCCTATCTGTGAGGGGTGTCGGTTCAGGGTACAGAGTAGGCGGATTGCTCTCGTTGCCGACCAGACCAGCTGAAGAGGGAACCGCTAACGGCCCAACGCCATCCCGGCGCACGAATCGCATCGGCTTAGGCACCGGTGCCTTCGCCTCGACCCACCTCGTGTACTCGAGTGGGGAGCTAAGCTGAATTTCTACCCTGCCGATTTTCACTCAGTCACCTAAGCTCAGGAGAACACAGGGATAACTGGCACCCGTTGTTGGGAAACCCGTATCGAGGGCCTGTAATGCAACTAGTCACCGGCTCTCGGGTTGATACTTGCAGCGACGTGAGCTCTGGTTTAGGGATGTAACCATAACGGTTATGGGCCTAAAGACAAGTCTTATTCTCGTTCTGCTTACGATGGCCCTCACCACTTCTACTCCCATTGCAATTGGTAAGAAGACAGCTTCTCAAGAATTTCCTGCGCAACTGTCTGAGCAGGGACGTGCCTTGCAAGCGATCAATCGATTGACCTTTGGCCCAGGCCCCGGTGAAGTCGAGCACGTACTTGCCATAGGAGTCGACAAGTGGATCGACCAACAATTACATCCCGAAAAGATCAACGACAGCGGACTCGACGCTCGCCTCTCTTCTTTCCGTACTTTAAAAATGAGCACTCGTGAGATCGTGGAGAACTTCCCGCCCGAAGCTGTGATCAAGGCAGTCGAGGAGGGCAAACAACCCCTCCCCTCCGACCCGCTCAAACGTGCAGTCTACCAGGATGAGATGGATCGCCTGCAGGAGCAAGAAAAACGCAAGCTGGATGCTAACGTGAGCACGAACGAAGGGACGGGCGATTCCGCTAAGTCAAGCGACCGTGCGCGCGGCGAGCGTCGCGAAGAATCTCTCGATTACGACAGGGGAGCCAGGCAACTTCTGGAACTACCTCCGGATCAACGGGTAAAAGAAATTCTAGCTATGTCACCCGAACGCCGCCGGGCGCTGGCTGGCTCGCTCAATGGTCCCCGAAGCAACGATTTTCTTGGCGGGATGACTGCACCCGAGCAAGAAGCCGTCAGGGCGCTAGACAAACCACAACAAGTGGTAGTCAATGAACTGCTGGAAAGCAAAATCCTACGTGCTACCTACAGTGAGCGCCAGTTGCAGGAAGTGATGACCGACTTCTGGTTCAACCACTTTAACGTTTTCATAGGAAAAGGAGCCGACCGTTATCTGCTCACAAGCTACGAACGCGACGTCATCCGCGCACACGCCATGGGAAAGTTCGAGGATCTCCTGGTCGCTACTGCTCACAGTCCAGCGATGCTCTTCTATCTCGACAACTGGCTGAGTGTCGGCCCAAATTCTGATGTGGCAAACGGAGTTCCAAAGAGCAGTGCAAGGCAATGGCGCAGGCGCTATCGGCGGCACAGTCTCTCGATTAAGCCGGCAAGAGGCAGGCGTAGCGGCCTTAATGAGAATTATGGCCGCGAACTTATGGAGCTGCATACCCTAGGTGTGAATGGCGGTTATACGCAGAAAGACGTTACCGAAGTTGCTCGTGTCTTCACTGGTTGGACACTGAAAGAACCCAGCCAGGGCGGGGGATTTGTTTTTGACCCGCGCATGCATGAGCCAGGCGATAAGATCGTGCTCGGACACCGCATTAAGCCCCGCGGCGAGAAGGAGGGGCTCGAAGTCTTGCACATGATCGCGCACCACCCCTCGACCGCCCGATTCTTGTCCACGCAGCTGGCAATGCGGTTCGTGTCCGACGATCCGCCGCCTGCCCTCGTGGACCGGATGGCGAAGACGTACCAAAAAAAGGATGGTGACATTCGGGAAGTGTTAAAGACGATGTTTCATTCTCCCGAGTTTTGGTCGACTGCGTCCTACCGCGCCAAACTGAAAACGCCCTTGGAATTTGTGGTCTCCGCCCTACGGGCTACGAACGCAGATATCACCGATGCCATGCCCATCGCGCACCACCTTCAGAATCTGGGAATGCCGCTGTATGGGATGCAGCCCCCCACTGGCTACTCTATGAAAGGTGAAACCTGGGTCAACTCCTCGGCGCTGCTAGGCCGCATGAAGTTCGCCCTTGCGCTAACCGCCGATCGTCTCAAAGGAATACGAGTCGACTGCGATCGCCTGCTGCACGCCGACCCAGCAACCGACCCTCACCAAGTCGTGGCGGAGTTGGAAAAAAGTTTGCTAGCCGGTGAGCTGTCGAAGCAGACTGAGAAGATTATCGTTGCCGAGTTGGATGATCCTAAAGTAAGCCAGCGCCGCCTGGATGATCCCGCGCGTCCGCCCAATATAGGCGTACTCTCGGGGCTTATTCTTGGCTCGCCAGAGTTTCAGCGGAGGTAAAGGGCATTTCGTATGGCAGTCGTATTCAGCCTGGGCTCACCGTCTGGTCTGTTGAGGAGACAGCCGGGATAGGGCCCACAAAGACCTAGGAGTTACTCCGGTGGCGATTACAAGACGAGTATTCGTGAAAAGTTCCGCTCTCGCGGTGGTGGGAACGGCCGCGCTACCAGCATTTCTCATGCGTGCCGCCTTCGGTGCTGCTGCTCCAACCGCCAGGACCAAGCGTCTGGTAGTCATTTTTCAGCGCGGCGCCGCCGATGGATTAAACATTGTCGTCCCTCACGGTGAGCAGGCCTATTATGCAATGCGGCCATCGATCAATATCCCGCGAAATTCTGCGCTTGATCTGGATGGCTTCTTCGGTCTGCACCCCGCCATGGCTTCCTTTCAGCCGCTCTGGAACCAGCGCCATCTTGCAATCGTGCATGCAGCGGGATCACCCGACCCAACTCGTTCGCACTTCGACGCGCAGGACTATATGGAATCTGGCACTCCCGGAGTGAAGGCCACAGAAGAAGGATGGCTTAATCGCGCCCTGCGCACAGCTCCGAGGCGAAACTCCGCTCTGCGCGCGGTTGCTCTTGGGCCTTCGTTACCACGTATTCTTGCAGGCAGCGAGCCTGCCGTGGCTATGAATAATGTAAATGATTTCGGGGTGGGTGGGCGCGGGTCTGATCCCATATCTAACACCTTCGAAGCGATATACGCCAACTCAGTGGATACCGTGCTGCACAATACTGGCCGGGAAACTTTCGAAGCAGTCAAGATGCTGAAAGCCGCCGACCCGGCTAAATACAGGCCCTTGCCTGGTGCGGACTATCCCAAAGGCCGCTTCGGCGAGAGCCTGAAGCAGCTCGCCCAGTTGATCAAATCTGATGTCGGCGTCCAGGTGGCTTTTGCTGATATTGGCGGATGGGATCACCATGTGAACGAAGGCGGCACGCAAGGGCAGATCGCCAATGTGCTGCGAGAATTTTCACAATCTCTCACCGCCTTGTATTTCGATCTTGGCGATCTCATGGAAGACACGCTTATTGTCACCATGTCGGAGTTCGGCCGCACAGTCCGTGAGAACGGCAACCGCGGGACCGACCACGGCCATGCCAATGTGATGTTCGTTATCGGTGGTCCAGTAAAAGGCGGTAAGGTGTACGGGCGCTGGCCAGGACTCGCGCAGTGGCAACTGTATGAGGGCCGCGATCTCGCCCTTACCACCGATTTCCGCCGTGTTCTCGGTGAAGCCGTCTATTGTCACCTCGGCAACCACTCACTCGATGGGGTCTTCCCTGGATTCGACAATCGCTCACCAGAGTTCTTGCAACTGCTGCGCTATTCTTAAAGTCGGCGTAGAATCCATGCTGAAGAGCACAATCAAGGTGTCGAACGAGGTCCACTTCGGGGCGCGTCGGCAGATCATGGGAAAATGCGAGGGATTGGCTTCAGGACCGGGTCGCCATTGGCAAGTTAACTTCTGGTGGCTGAGGGGAACGACCCTTCGATCGACGCTCTCCAGGAGAACAACGTTCTGACAAGATCGGTGCCTGGCAAAAGTTTCGACAACACTACTTATGGTTTGCGCTCGGTTTTCAGTGAGCTGCAGAACCGCATCGGTGAACACCTTGAGCACAGCATCAATCTCTTAAGCAGGATGAGCACTTGTTCCTCATTATCGGTGATGTAAGCGGAACGGTCGAGTGTCACAGTTGGGCAGCGTCAAGGGGGATAAGTTTCACTGCTGTACTTCTCATCGCTGTCTTTGCCTGTTCTCTGGAGTACCAATTCTTTGGTCCTGTGCGCGCATCTTCCTCATCCCCCACTCAGACGGGAACAGTTCTCAGTGTGCGAAAGGTATTAAATTCGACGAGCCAGGTCAGTGCGCGGTATTCGCCCGCGCACCGGTTTGACATATACTTTCGGGTCCGCGTGGCCGAGCAGACCTATTGTGAAGACTACCAGACCGTGGTTCTCGACGAGATCGAGGACTTGGTGTCCTGCAATGGCAGAGAAGTCGCTGTTGCCTTGAGTGCTGACAAGAAAGCAATAATCGTTTACACACCTGGCAATCGAAGGCTGAAAGCGCATGCCGTCAATGGACGGAACTGCTCTTCGGTAGCGTCTTCCCGTTAGGGCCTCGATTGTTCGCAGGAACTCAAGCTAGCAACTCAAAACGAAACCTGAACTGGGGGCACCAGCACCGGCCCCGATCCCGGTTGTTATCTTCGACGATATTACATCGCCAGGATTCTAGCCGTTTACGCAATGTTCTGACCGGGATTCTCGCCA
>JBPYDQ010000460.1:0-6437 GCA_051986135.1 Terriglobales bacterium
AGGCCAGGGCGTTTTTGCCCAATTCCCGATACGTCTGAGCCAGAAGTTCATAAACAGCCGGGTCCTCGGGCTGTGATTTAGCCACGGTTTCCAGGACGTTGGCTGCGTCCGGGAATTCCCTTTGCGCGAGCATGGCTTCGGCAAGGGCGAGCTGCGCCTCTCGATTCCGGGGCTGCAACAGAAGCGCGGCCTCGAGTTGATCCTCGGCGGCCTTAGGGTCTTCGAGCCGGAGGCAGATTTGTCCCATCAACAACCGTGCCGGAAACTGAGAGGGATTCAGCTTCAAGCTGGCATCGAGCGCGTCGCGAGCATGTGGAAGATCTCCGCTCAGGTTCAGCGCGCGCGCATAATCAAAAGCAGCCATAGCATCGTCGGGGCGGACTTCAGCGGCGCGGCGCAGGTAATCGGAAGCTTTGGCTCCATTCCCGGCTTCGAGTTCGAGCTGGCCGAGTTGCAACAAGGCGGTGGGCGATTTGGGATCACTTTGGAGCACCTTCGTGAGGTCGATGCGCGCCTCCGCGATGCGCCCGTCATCGGAGGCAAGCATAGCGGCATGCAGCAGGTTCTGTTCAGAAATCTTATCTTTTGGATCGGGCAACAAGGAAGGTTCGGGCACGGTGGTGGAACTTAAAGCATCGGACGGTCCGAGGTAGCCGAGGGCACGCAACTCGTCGGTAGTCCCCTTCCCTACCACGCCAGCAGAGGTCGCCCCCGGCTTCGGCAGCTTGCTCCTGAGCTCGGCCAGTTGCGCCCGGAATTTCTGAACATTCGGGTCCCAAGGGGCATATTGATTGTCGACTTCTTGCGCGTCGGAGTCGAGGTTGTAGAGCTCCGGACGCGGGGCTTCAATGAACTTGAATCCCGCCTCCCGCACCGACCGCAGCGGCGCCCAGCCGAAACGCAGCGGATAATCGGTCTCGCCAAAGGCGGTCCGGTCGGCAACATCGGTGCCTGCCAGGTAGGAGCGAAGCGATTCTCCGTCCAAAGCATCCGGTCGAGGGATGCCGGCCAAATCAAGAATGCTGGGGAAAATATCGGTCGTGCGCACTTGGGCAGCTACAACCGCGCCCGCCCTCTGGTTGCGCTTAAGTTTGAAAATAAGAGGAACGTGGGTTGTCGAGTCGTACAAAAAGATTCCATGGGTATCTTCACCGTGTTCTCCCAGCCCCTCCCCGTGGTCTCCTACCGCGACGACCACCGCACTTTCATACCAGCCATGGTTCTTGAGATAGGTCACGAATTGACCTAATGCAGAGTCGGCGTAGGCAATTTCCCCGTCATAAAGGCGATCCTTGTACTTCTGGGAATAGGGCGGCGGCGGCTCATAGGGGTCGTGCGGATCGTAGAGGTGTACCCACACAAAGCGAGGGCCCGTTCGATGTCTGTCCAACCACTTCTCTGTGCGCTCGACCACATCCATGCCGCGCCGCTCCACCCTGCCCCAACGCGACTTGCCGGTGGAGTGCTGCGGGAAGTTGTCATAAAAATCGAAACCACGATCAAGGCCGGGCGCTAATGCCTTGCTATCGAGAATGACGGCGCCGATGAAGGCCGCAGTCTGGTAGCCCTGCCTCTTGAGCACTTCCGCCAGGGTTGGATGCGTACCCGCCAGAGGTACGGCGAAATCGGTCACACCGTGTGTGCTCGGGAGTAGACCGGTCAAAATCGTGGTATGGGAAGTATTTGTGATTGGACTGGGGGTAAAGGCCGCCCGAAAACGAACACCGTCTTTCGCTAATAAATCAAGCGTCGGAGTCGCGATCTGGCCGTATCCATAACAGTGAACGTGGTCGGCGCGTAGCGTATCGATGGTAACGAGAAATACGTCGGGATACGACGTCTTGGGAGAGGGGGGTTGGGCCAAGCAAAACAGGCTCGCGACCGCACAAAAGCCCAGTACCTCGAGGGGTTTCATTGGGCATCAGCGTAGCACACACAACCCATTTTTGCCTCCGATGGCCCGCTATTTGTGGGCCCCGCCGGCTGCTCTGGGTTGTATAATAATGCACCGCACGAAATCAGTTTTTCGCCCAGGGGTGCTCAAAATGAAGGTTCAGAAGTGGCCAGTCTGTCTGGTATTTGTTGGCTTGGTTGCGACGTTTGTCCTAGCGCAAAACCAGAGCCGCAAGCCTAAGCCGCGGGTTGTGGTGATCGGGGTCAACGGCATGGAAATGGATGTGATCCGTCCCCTCATCCTGAAGGGGGAGATGCCCAATCTGGCTCATGTGGTCAAGAACGGCGCCTATGGGAAGTTCCGCACCGTCCCGGCTCCCAATTGCCCGAAGGCCTATACCACAATGTTTACCAGCACTAAGCCGGAGGAGAATGGGGTCACCGGTTTTGTTGTCGGCGGCATTACCGCCAATACCAACATGCTCAAGAAAGAGCCTATCTGGTCGATGCTTTCAAAAAACGGCGTCACCGTAGGCATGGCCAACGTTCCCGCCACCTTCCCGGTCATGCCAGTCAACGGGTACATGATCAGCGGCATGCTGACTCGCGGCAAGAACTGTGAGGACGGCGTCCTGTGCGCCCCCAAGCTGAGCGAGGTGGAGGGCGGCGATGCGGTCTATCCCGCCACGATGAAAGCCGAGCTACTCAAGAATGTTGGCGACTTCTACATCGACTGCGAGCGCATGCCCGCGGCCGAGCAGCTGCGCGGCCACGAGAGTGAGGTTATCGATTCGTGGTTGAAGAGGGTCGATCTTATCCGCGAACAGCAAACCAAGCTCTTCGATTATCTGCTGACGAGTCATCCTACCGACTTCACCTGGATGGTGCAGTCTTGTGAGGACCGCACCGGACACTGGCTCTATCCCATTGCTCCCTACAACGTTGGCTACAATCCGAAAATCAACTCGGTTCGCCCGGATGCTTTCCCCAGCCAGTACATCGCTTTCGACCAGGTGCTGGGTACCATACTGAAGCATGTGGATGACAACACCTACGTGTTTATCATTTCCGATCATGGCATCAAGCCACTGCGCGAGTTCGAAGAGACCGATCCTCATGCCCATATGGATCATGAGAAGACGACCCCAGTCATTGCCAAACATGATTTCGCTGATGGTGACGACGTTCCTGGTTCCTTCTTTGCCATGGGCCCGGGAATCAAGCATGATTTGCGACTGATGGGATTCCAGGCGAGCGTATTCGACATCGCGCCGACCATCCTGCATCTCTACGGGATCGAGCAGCCAGCACAGATGGAAGGGCACGTGTTGACGGAGATTTTCGAAAACTCGGATAACAAGGTGGCTCGCAAGTAGACCGAGGAAGAAGAACACAAAATAGAGCGTGGGAGCGCGGACTTGAAGCGGTTTCCAGACCCTTCCCTATTCTGCTAAGTGGGGCTCTTGCCGGCGATATCATGCTCTGCCGCGGACCAGAGAAGCGTCTCGATCCAACCTGGTAGTGATCACCATTGACGCGCTTGCCGATCATCTCGGCTGTGATGGACGCTCGAGATCCCGACGCCATATCGACGACCCGCGCTCCGACACGATCGACGGTGCCTCGACCCAGGTTCCTTTATCCATCTTGGCGCGTCACAAATCACCAGGTTAGGTGTCGTGGTGCACGGCTGGAACGGAGGCAAAGTCAGACCCCGCTCCCTCGAGGAGGGGGAAACTTCAGTATTCAAGGCTGACGAATGGACGGGCATGTAGTAGTCGAGAATTTGAAGCAAAGGCGATCGGGGTGACAGGTCAACGCGCCCGCCTGGTCGGTGACCGAAACCCGAGCGGAACGACTGAAATCGGGATTCGGTTGCTTCGCGCACTCAGGGAGGATGGAGGTACTTGGGAGCCCCGAGGTGCTCTGGCAAAGCACCGCTTCGGACGGGACGAGAAATTACTCTGCTTCACAGTTCGCTTGCGCTTACGGCGTGTCAAATTGCTCGCCTCCCCTGGCGAATCGAAGCCCCCGGACGGAGGGGTGTAGAACCCGAACTTGCTGCAGCGATGCTGAGTCCGATGCCCAGGAAGTCGTCGTGGGGACGCCGACGACGTGGACGTGCGGGAGCGGGCGCGACCTTCGAGTGCGTGCACCGGCCTGTGCTCGGCCGGACCCGAGGCTCTTACCCCTTACCAGCCCGACAAACACAGCTGGTCGCGGAGACGATTTTGTGCCTCCGCGTGTTCGGCGTACCTAACGGTTCCATGTAAAGCGGCAGAATGAGGTTTGGTATTGGACAACAAAGGAAAACGAGCTGGACCCTAGGACACCGGGAAGAGCCGCTTAATTGGTGAAGATGGCGCTTGTGTTGTCCAGTGAGCAGCGGCTATCCGCGGGCACGTTGGCTTCGGGCATGCGTCCACGTCGCACTGATTTCCACCACTCGAGCAACGGCTTCAACTGAGTTTCGTAAGGTCTACGGCTCTTGTTGTCGAGAAATTCCATATTCTGGAACTTGGTACCGCGCGCGACGCTGATCGTGTAAGTGTGCGAGTCTGAAATGACCGGTGGCGGCACGGTCAGAGGCACATTGAGTTCTCGAAATTCTTTGCTGTCCAGAATGTGGCTGAGCGCAGTCCATTCACCCTCGGATAACTCTCCCTCGTAAGACTTGCGATCGCGGTCCTGCCCCATCTTACGGCTGGCTTTCTCCGCGTGGAAGTGCCGATCCTGAAAAACCAGCAAGCAGTATTGCTCGGAGGCCATTGTGCCAGGCTGAACTTCCGAGAGCAGCAAGCGCAATGCATCACCGCCTACCGTAGAACTCGAACTAGCATAGGCTCCAAAACCAACTGCCAGCAGCAGGAGAAAAAGGAGATTTGTTGTACGCGTCATCTAGGACCTCGGGGCAGTCACCTTAGCCGATATTTATTGGTGCACAGTACTGAGGTTTTGATTCCTTCAAATTCGACTTGTTCTTCTTCTGTAACCCTTCGAACCACTTAAGCAACGGGCTGAGAGTCTTCTTATAACCAGTTCCATTATCCAGGAACGTATCAAGTCCACTAGAGGGGCCTGAGGTCGCCGAAACTAAAGCCCCGGTTTTCACTCTTTCTTTCACGGTGGTAATGCGTTGTGGCGTTCCCGCGTGATCAATTTGCACGTCCAGACTCTCTATTTCGCGCAACGCCTGTGTATCTGCAGGCAGTTCCGGCATTTTGGGAGAGGTGATTTTTTTAAGGTCATCATTTTCTAGGATGCCCTTTAGCTGCTCGAGCTCATCGCCTGCCAGGGTGCCCACGGCGGACTTAACCTTGGGCCGACCAACCGTCTGTTCCTCACGTTTCTCGAGGGCGTAGCGACCATCACTGTACACTACCAGACAAGCAACCGAGTTGGGGTATTGCCAGACGTCGCGCGGATCGCCGAGGCTGATGTCATTGACGTTGTTTCCTTTCCCTTGTCGATGTTCCTCAATGTTGAGATAGGCGTGAGAGTTTTGTAGCTTGAGTAAAGCCGTGCTCGCCTGCCCAGATGCACAGGGGGAAAATGCCAACAGTGCAAGAAGAAATGTCAGCGCCGACTCGATCCCCTTACCTGACGATTGACTCATTACGTACTCCTCCACAGGGACAAGATGACCGTTTGCCAAATCGAGCTTGAGATGGGAGCCGTGGCCGTCGAAACCCACCCTGCATTCGGCGTAAATGTTAGGACGGAAGGAAGGTTAGGTCAATCGAAGAAAGGAAGAAGGAAAAAGGGAAGTCTTGCAGCCCATTTTGCGAAAGAAAAGCGAAAGCAGGAGTGGAATCTCGATCGATGACATGGGTGGTAGGGGTTGTGGTCTTAAAGCACAGCGCTTGCCCGGTGATCCAGTTGACGAATCAGCTCGGCGACCGGCACTCAGTTCGGCGCCTGCTCTCGACCGCCACAATTCTGCTCCACCGAAAACCGCTGCCGCAGCTAATAGAAACGCACACGCTGCGCAGCCTCCCGAAGTGTGGGTGATCCACGAAGGCCAAACAAGTTGTGGATCAAGTCGAGGCCCGCTGGGCACCTCTGGATAACGACCGATGTTGTCCTTCGATGAATTCCCGGAGAGACGGTTCCCGGAGGCAAGAGGACCTACGACCATCTGTGGCATGCCACAGAGTCATTCACGATCAATAGGAGCTCGGACTGAAAGCGACAGGTTCGGACTTAAGACCCTGTCAAATCGCAAGTTTTGCCTAAACCGCATGACGAAGAACCCAGGAAGATCCCGCGCAGATCTGGCATCGGTTTCTCCAAGTCTGTAGATTTCAAGGAGTGTTAACCAACCGGAAGTATCACCTGGCTGAAGCTGTTCATTGATCGCGGACCAAAGATCGCGGACCAAAATACACCGGTTGAACCTGATTTTCTTGCCATGTTGAAGCAAGTTGAGGGTCACTACTTGGGGACGAATGGAGTATATAATTCCTTCATCAATGAGGGTGTCCCGGCTTTTCCCTTTTCTACTAATTGGCGCTTTCCTGGCGGGCCTGGCTTTTGCGGTGGAT
>JBPYDQ010000461.1:0-4056 GCA_051986135.1 Terriglobales bacterium
GAAGTTGCCGTCCAAACGAGCAACTACGCGGCCGAATTCGGGACGGCGGGTGGCGGGTTGTTTAATATCGTGATGAAGTCGGGCACGAACCAGTTTCACGGCACGGGCTATGAATATTTCGTGAACGAGGACCTCAATGCCGCGTATCCGTTCAGCATAGACGCAGCTGGACATAAAGTCCGGCCGAGGAGCCGCCGCAACGATTACGGCGGCACTCTGGGAGGGCCAGTACGGATTCCCCGAATCTACAATGGCCGGGACAAAACCTTCTTCTTCTTTAGCTGGGAGGAATTCCTGGAAGGCGTCACCTACAACCCTCCGTTAACTGTTCCCGCGGCGGCTTACCGGAACGGCGACTTCTCGGCTATCTCGCCAAACGGCACTTGTAGCCTGTGCGCTTCACTGGGCGTTCCCACGGGAGCCTTGCCCAGTAAGGACGGCGCGGGTAATCCGATCCTGGCGAACACTATCTACGATCCGTTAACACGCAATCCGATCACGGGAACCGCTATGCCGTTTCCGGGGAATATGATCCCAATGTCGCGGATCAATCCGATCGCGCTTAAAATTCAGAACCTGTTCCCGGCTGCCTCTACCGGTAGTCTGGTCAATAATGCAACCGGGTACTTCAACAGCCAAAGGACCACGATTATTCCCTCATTGAAAGTCGATCACTCGTTCAGCTCCCGGAACAAGCTCTCCTTCTATTGGCACAAGACGTTTACCGATAGCCAATATTCCACACCCTATGGCAATGCCGACGGTCTGCCGCCGGAGATCGGCGCGTACCGGGGTACTTTCTTTCATTGGAGGGTCTTCCGCCTGAATGACGACTTCACTCTGACGCCCACGCTGCTGCTGCACGTAGGCGCGGGTTATGAAAACATCAACGCCTTCGACGACGCTCCTTACCTTAAGTTCAATGCCGCGCAGGAACTTGGCCTACAGGGCTTCGAACTCAATCGCACTTTCCCCACCATCATGGGGATGATGTCTTCCACACTCGGCGGTATGCAGAACGTCGGCCCCTCGGGAGGAATCCAAGCGCACACGTTCCAGGAAAGGCCCACTTTCAATGCCAACCTCACATGGGTTCAGGGCAAGCACACTTACAAGTTCGGGGCTGAAGCGTATTTCCAGGGAACCGTCAATAAGCCCTTCGCCGTGGTGCAACTGAGCGCCACGACGACCTCGCCCGTCAATTCCGGCGCGACCGCGCTTCCGCTCACGGGCCTGAATCTGGGCGGCCAAGCCATAGGATTTGGGTATGCAAACTTCTTGCTCGGTGACTTTGCGCAGATTGAGCAGGACGCCGGGGCGGATTACCGCCTCGGCGGGTCGCAATATGCGCTGTTTCTCCAGGATTCCTGGAAAGTGACGCGCAAGCTTACCTTGGATTACGGTTTGCGGTGGGATTATGGGAGGGTCCAGACCGACACATACGGGCGTCTCCCGAATCTCGGCAACGTTCCCAATCCCTCGGCGGGTGGACGCCTTGGCGCCACCATCTACGGAGCTAACTGCCATTGCAGCTTCGCGAACAATTATCCTTATGCCGTCGGGCCGCGCTTGGGTGTGGCGTATCAGGTTGCACCCAAGACAGTGTTTCGCGGCGGATTCGGTGTGGTGTATTCATTTGTCCCCGATCTGGCCGGCGTCTCGCCTCCGCTGGCGGGATTAAATGCACCGGGGGGTATCAACGCATTCGCGAATATCTCGGATCCGGGCGTCCTGCCACAGCCATTTTTTCCCAATTTCGACCCCGGAGTATATCCAGAGCTTCCCGGATCGATCAGTAGCGCTCCTCCCGCCCTCGACAGGAACGCGGGCCGTCCCCCGCGCCAGTTGCAGTGGAGTTTTGGGATCCAGCGCGAGATTTCCAGGAATCTCGTGGTGGAGGCCTCATATCTGGGCAATCGCGGAGCGTACTGGACGGGAATCGTGGGGGGGAATCCTGGTCTGCTGGAACAGGTTTCTCCGGCTAGCTTCGCCTCGTACGGGCTACACCCTTATTCGGTTGTCGCTGACAACCAACTGTTGAGCCAATTGATTACCTCCCAGGCTGTGGTACAGCGGTTCAATGGGCATCCTCCCCTGCCGTACGCAGGCTTTAACGGAACCTTGCTGCAGGCCCTCCAGCCGTACCCCCAGTTCAGTGGCGCAGGGAATTTCTTTGGGCCCTGGAGCCTGACGAACGCACCTGACGGAGATACGTGGTACAACGCGCTGCAGGCGAAGACCACCAAGCGGTTCTCCCACGGTTTGCAGGCGGGCGCCACCTTCACCTGGTCCAAAGCCCTGCAAAGCAAAGTGGAGGATTTCTGGAACCCGGCGAGTTCGGTGAAGACCTTGCAACTCACCGACCAACCATTCCGCCTTAACGTGAACTTCCTGTATACCGTGCCTAAGCTCTTGGCAGGCAAGTCGAAAATATCGTCGCAGGTGGTTCGCGACTGGCAGTTCGGCGGGTTTCTCCAATACGGCAGTGGATTTCCGCTGGCGCCCCCGACCTCTTTCACAGTGAATAACTTGGGAACCCTCGAAGGCACCAGCGGGTATCAGTTCCGGGTGCCGGGCGTGCCGCTCTACAACAAAGAGCTGAATTGCCACTGTATCAACGCGTATACGGACCAGGTACTGAATCCCGCGGCATGGCAACTTGCGCCCGCGGGCACGTTTGGTCCGGCCTCGTATTTCAGCGATTTCCGCGGCTTCCGGCGCCCCCTGGAGGACTTCAACATCGGCCGCAATTTCCGCCTCAAAGAACGTATGAGTCTTCAAATTCGGGCGGAGTTCGTGAACATTTTCAACCGGACCTATCTGGGGAACCCTGCTACGACCTTTGCATTCCCGCAGTTACCTCTCAGTCACAACGCGTTGGGACAGGTCACGGGCGGCTTCGGATCGATCAACGAAACCGCTCCCGTGGGAAGCTTCCCAACAGCAACTGGCGTTTTCCCTCCTCCGCAGCTTGCGTCGCTGCCGAGGACCGGGACGTTAATCGCCCGTTTCACGTTCTAAATCTTTAGCGTGGGACGGGCACTTCCGAACGAGTTGTCCTCCGCGCCCTCCGCCACGGGTGGCTGGCTTCGAAATCCGAGCAAATGGCCGCGGTGCCATAAGGAAGATCGGTTACGAGCAACAACGGCTGGCAGTCGCCCAGCAAGCGCGCGACCGCCCGTGTAAATAATTCCAATTCGTTGGTCAAATGCGAACCGTGTCACAGGAGGACGGCACCGTCAGCCCGAGGCACTGAAAACGGAATGATAAGCGGCAATATCGTTATCGTGGGCTCCGCGTGGGCGGGTACTCGCCGACGTTATTTTGTAGCGTAGAGCGACCGTGGGATCGATTGCGACCGCTCGCCGAGTCGGGATGAAGCAGGCCAGGAGCGCGACTCGTGACTGGATCGGTGGGAATGACTCCCACTAGCGCCGACTTGATTAGCCGTGTGAGAGCCCAGGGCGGACGGGCCCCCGCGGCAGGGCGGTCGGCGACCGGAGGTCGTGTGCTTGATATCAGCTTCAAGGCAACGCGATCGGTCCGGCAGAAAACACTGGGCTATCAGGAGGCATCTATTGTTGATCGGGGCCGGTGTCTGGCAAAGTCTGAGATGGCAAACCGCCAACTTGAATGTTGCCGCCTGGCCGAACTAGTCGCGCAGCATGCCGGTCCTAATAACGGCGATGACCACCATAGGAAGCGGCGGAACCAGTATGCTGGCGAGACGGCTGATCGAGTTTAGTCACGGGCTGCGCCAACGGAAATCCCCACGAGCCATCGAGGATTTCCGCTCGCGGACGAAAGAGTCGCACCGTGTAATTCCACGCTTTTGCGATCGGCGGACAATTTTGGATTTTGCGGCCGCAGCCACCGAACTGAACAGTGACCGAATCGTCTGAGCCCGTGTTAGCCGTGATGCTGTTAACCGAATAGGCATTCTGTGATTCGGATCGAAGTAGCCTTCACTGTTGTAGACAGTGACCGACCGGAAGCCATCGACGGGTACTTCCTTAACGGTCAGCTTGTAAACGGTTTTGCCGTCGTTCGGGCCGG
>JBPYDQ010000462.1:0-3813 GCA_051986135.1 Terriglobales bacterium
CAAAGGGTCTCCATCGAGCGCGATGATGTCTGCCTGCATGCCTGGAGCAATTGTGCCAATCTGATCGGCCATGCCGAGGGCTTCAGCACCTAGCGAGTTGGCGGAAGTCATCGCGGCCATGGGATCGACACCACAATCGCGCACCCGGTCGATGAATTCCTCGGCGTTGCTTCCGTGCGCACCCGCCACTGCGTCCGTCCCGAAAACCATTTTCAGCCCAGGAATTTTGGCCGCGTGTGCCACGATCTCGTGATCCATAGGCAAGATCCTTTCCATTGCTCGAAATCCCTCCCGGCTGTAGCCAGCAGTACCGAGATACTTGTCTGAATTGCGTAGGTAATTTTCAATGACCAGCCCCGCTTGGGGATCGAAATACGTGCCTCTTTCCGCCATGAGTTTGAGATCGTCATCCGTGGCCAGCGTACCGTGCTCGATTTCGGTGCACCCTGCGAGCGTGGCCGCGCGCACTGCCTCCTTATACGCATGCACAAGCGTGCGCAGTCCCTGCTTCTTGGCTTCACCACAAGCCGCATTCAATTGTTGCTGGGAAAGAGTCATTCCACCGCCCTGACGAATCGACTTCGATGCAAAGATTTTGATCAGGTCAGCGCCCGCTTTTTTTTGTTTACCTATGAAAGCGCGGATCTCGTCGGGTGTTCCCGTTGCTTCACCTCGTCCTTCAAGCGGCTCAACCGCCGTAAGAATACGCGGTCCGGGTATTTCTCCCCGCGCGATCGCATCCCGCAGAGGTATGTCGTTAGGCGCACCAACGCTTTGCACCGTGGTGAACCCCGCCATCAATGTCAGCCAGGCATTCGAAGCCGCTCGCAATGTGTCCTCTTGCGTTGTGCCTTCGGTTCCGGCATTCTTCCCATCCCTGCCGAAGATCCACGTAATGTGAACATGCGCATCGATCCATCCGGGTAACACGGTCAGTCCGCGGAGGTCGTAATCCGCAGGCTCTGTAGCCCGATCGACGGCTGAAATCTTTGACCCGTCGATCACGATGTGAACATCGCGCAGTGTGCGTCCCCTGCCGTCGAGCATGGTACTTGCGGCAACTACGACACGCTGGTTCGGCGTACTTGTCTTTGCGGACAGTCGTGGGCTTGAGGTAAAAAACGCGCTCACAATGAGGAGATTGCATACAGCGACAGTAGATGGGGAATCAGCTTTTCTCATATAGATTTAGAGCAGATCGTCCCTAGCACGCAGCTTCAAGTCGTGTGCGGGTGGGCGAGATAGTGCTGCCTCAGCAGATCCTTTCCATAATCATTTCCATTGGGCGTTCGCACTACGCAGTGGATGTGCTGTTGGGTTGGCTTGTTCGGATCTGCCGCAAACTTTGCCAGGTTGGCCGGCCGCTGGTGGTCAAATTCGATTAGGATCACTGGGCTGTGCACGCGGTAATAGAAGACACTGTCCGGCTGTGTGCCGCCAATCCATGTAAACCACGTGTTTCCCAGATGCCTGTCCACCTCGTCCATCTTTACATGGGTATGGCCTTCATCCATCTTGCTTACGTACAGGTGGATAAGATCACGGATGCGTTGCCGCGCAGACCTGTCCAGATCACTCGTCCTCAGTCCGGCGTAATCGATGACGACATTGTCTTTAAACGCTTCCGTTAGATTGTTGTTGCCGGATTTCGAAAAGTTCAGGATGGCCTGTCTACGCTGCGCCTCCGGTAGCCCCTTCAGCATCTCCAAGCCGCCGTTTTGTTCCTGTTGGAGAATCTCAAGACCTTTGTATTTGCCCGCCGGCGACTTTACCGGCTCGGAGCCAATAAATAAAGGTGTCATCACGACCTGATCGCTGAGAACGAAATAGTTAATGATGGCGTGATGCCCCTCTAATTTCCAACCCCAGGGTTCAGTTGCGGACGGCTTGCCGAAAATCTGGATGTAATACAGCCACTCTCCCAAGAACTCATGATCGCCGGTCAGCTCGGCCAGGGTCTCATTCAGCCGCATGATGTTACGCGTCAGCTCGAACCCTTTTGCACTCAAGGAAGCGCGCATTAGCCCAAAAGCCGCCTCCCGCTGCTCATCTGTCATCTCCGCGAAGGAGACTCCCTGTCGTGCGTAAAAATGCTGGTTCATCCATTTGCGCCACTCGATGTCGTCCACCGGATAAATGGTTCGTGCCAGCTGCACGGGCGTCAGACTGGCAACGAACTTTTCCGCTGCATTGCGCACCGGTTCAGTCGATACTCCGCTCGGCCGGATTTCAAACAACCCGGGTACGGCGTCTCCGTTTGTTGTGATCCCCTTGAATGGCGCAGCCAGTCCCTCTTTTTCATATTCCTCCGACATTCTGCGGAAACGCTCCGCGATTTGGGACGCACTTTGATTCTCATTCTGGCCCCGAGCCCAGGGAACAAGAACCGCAGCAGAAAGCAGGGATGACAGAAAGTCGCGCCGCGTAGCTGTTGCCGGTTCCACACCGGTATGGGCGTGACTGGGATGATGCAGCTTATGTGGCATGCTCACCTCCGCTAGAACAAGTCGCGGAAAAATAGCATGAGCACTAGAGGCTGTGCAATCAAACGGCGGCTGCTCCGAATTTATGCGGTTGCGCCCCAACGCTCAGTTCCGGCGTACAATCGCCAGGTTCGGTTGTGAGCTAAAGGCCTTAGCGTCCGCTGCATTCTGGTTCCAGGATTTCCAAGTGCGGCGGATCTGATCACAAATTCAACACAAGTCCGCGAATCACTTTAGGCTAGTCAAGGAGACAGCTATGGCAAGCCAACTTGGGGCCCTCGTATCGTACTCGAATGAATGCCATCTGAACCGCAGAGGCTTTCTAAACACCTCATTCGCGCTCGCAGGCGGATTGTACACCGTAGGTCGAGGAATGTTGATGCCGGAGGCGGCCCAAGCAAGTGACTCGAATCTGAACCTCCTCGGCCCTCAACCTGGATACAGCCCGCAAGTGGGCAGCTTCGTATCCATGATCACCTGGATGCGCGAAGCGAATGGCGTGATCAGCGCCACCAAAGGGCTAACAATCGCCGACCTGGACTACCTCATTGACCCCAAGGCGAATACTATCGGTGCATTGATGCTGCACCTCGCAGCGACTGAGACCTACTACCAACTCAATACTTTCGATGGCAAGAAATGGGATTCTTGGCCCGATTCGGTGAAACAGCAGTGGGACCCAGCGATGAACCTGGGGGATGCAGGCCGAAAAACGATCAGAGGCCACGATCGAGATCACTACCTGAATATCCTTCAGGAGACTCGTGCGAAAACACTGGCCGAGTTCAAAAAGCGCGATGACACATGGCTCCTGGCTGTCGACAAAGGCTGGCCCTGGGGTCCGACGAATAACCTTTGCAAGTGGTTCCACGTTTGTGAGCACGAGGCCCATCACACTGGACAAATCGCATTCCTGAGAAAGCGCCTGCCCGGCGCAAAGCCAGAAAACGACTAAGCTAATTTTGGCTGAGAACTCAGCGTTGGCGGCTCCCAGAGCTTTGCTGATCCGACGGATCACAGCTCGGTTTCGAAGTGGAGCGTGTGCCGGCAAACTTTCGCGAAGAGTAAGTCTAAACTGGCGAAACAGTCCCGGCGGGTGAGCGCGGATAAGGTACAAGGGACCGAGCAAGCCGAGAAATCGCCGCGTGCCGAGACGGAACCCCTGCTGCAACGTGCTCGGCCTTAGCTTGCTCGAGGATGGAAATATCGGAATCCGCGTCCTTCCACAAAGCGAGAAAATCTTGAGTAGGCAGTCGCGCTCCCGCCGTGTCACCGCCCAACTTCCGCACTCTTGCTAGCTGCAGATGTGCTAAGGCGCCTAACGGAAAGT
>JBPYDQ010000463.1:0-2545 GCA_051986135.1 Terriglobales bacterium
TTTACCAGGAATGCGAAGGGTGGGCGCAGCGCGTGCACGAGAAGCTGGTTGAAGAACATGGCGTGCGAGTGGCCTACTCCACTTTGACGCGCATGATCCGCCAACTGGATCTGGAAGGAAGCGAGACTGGTCGGAACAGCCGCTGCGACCGGGTGGCCGATCAACCGGGCGAATAATCAGAAGCTTTTGATTATGCAGAGCATTTTTAGCTCAGCGGCTCGGCGGTAGGAGGCCGAAGGAAGAGGAAAAGGTTGCGGGCCGCGCCGGTGAGCTAAAAATGGATTGGACTAAACCGCTGCACGATGGCTGCCCCTATGGGCATTGAATAGTTTGCGGGGGCTGAACGAAGCCAGAGAGCCACGCGGAGGACGGCGCGGTGTGCAGTTTTTCGGGTGAGATTGGGGGGTTCGAGTCGTGGAAAAAGGGGCAGCCGACGAAATTGAGTGAACAGCATGAGTTCCGGCATGCCTTGAAGGCAGAGTTCTGGTAGGGGGTTGACAACCCTGAACTCGCTGAGACGGTGATGTTGCGAAGGTGCCATGGCGATCATGAGGTATCTATCGCTGGTGTCACACTCATTGCATTGACTCGCCCGGATCGATGGCCAGCCAGTATCTCAACCGTGAACATGCGACCGCGGTGACACAGCGGACACTCGCGCAACGACGCCCCGGTAAGCTCTTCGTGCCGGTCTCGGTAATCCTGGGGCGGCTGTGGCGACTCCGGCGGCGCCATGTTCAGCAATTCGCGGCACCGGGCCAGCTTTTCTCGGCGGTAGCGATTGCCGAGGAAGCCGTAATAACGAATGCGCTGGAACCCCTCCGGCAAAGTATGAAGGAGGAATCGGCGGATGAACTCCTCGGCAGAAAGCGTCATGGTTTTCTGTTGGCCTTGGTTACGGTAATCCTTGTATCGAAAATGGACATGGCCGGCTTCGATGTCCAGCAGTCGATTGTTCGAGATAGCGACGCGGTGAGTATAGCGGCCGACGTAATCCAGGACCTGTTCGGGTCCAGCGAAGGGCGACTTGGCATAGACGACCCATTCCGCCTTTTGTATCGGGGCCAAGTAACGAGCGAACTCGTGCTGATCCCGGAGATTCTCCAGAGTGGAGAAGAATTGCAGCTTGCCGGAGTCGAAAGCGTTCTGGAGATGCTCCAGAAACAGGCGACGGAACAAGCGCGACAAGACGCGCACGGGCAAGAAGAACCCCGGCTTGCAAGAGATCCAACGGGTGCCGTCTGGCGAGAGTCCGCCGCCGGGGACTACGCAGTGGAGATGCGGGTGATGCAGCAAGTTGGATCCCCAACTGTGGAGCACGGCGAAGAAGCCGATTTCGGCACCCAGGTGTTTGGGATCAGCAGCTATGATCCGTAAGGTTTCGGCGGTGGCCCGGAAGAGAATGCCGTAGACGATGTCTTTGTTCTGATAGGCGATGGCGGCAATCTCCTCCGGCACCGTGAACACGACGTGGAAGTACTGGCAGTCGAGAAGTTCAGCTTGGCGGCGTTGGATCCACTCGGCGCGGGCCAATGATTGGCACTTCGGACAGTGGCGGTTCCGACAGGATCGATAGCAAATGCGCTGGTGACCGCAGGCATCGCACTGTTCGATCTGGCCGCCGAGCGCCGCCGTGCGGCACACCTCGATGGCAGTCATGACGCGCCGCTGTGCCGTGGACATCGACGCGCCGTGCTCTTCGCGATAGGTTTCGCCGTAGCGGCGGAAGACGTCCGCCACCTCCAGTTTCGGGCGCTTCACGGGCCCGCCGCTCAGAAGTACTGAGGCGTAGCGGGCTGGGGGGCAACAGGGACAGGATGCGGCAGCAGGTCGAGTGGACTGGATGTCGAACACACTTTGCTGGTGGCGATGCGCAGATAGCGGGCGGTGGTCGCAAGGCTGCGGTGCCCCAGCAGCAATTGGATCGTGCGAACATCGGTCCCGGATTCCAGCAGGTGCACCGCGAACGCGTGCCTCATAGAGTGCGGGCTGATCGGCTTGCGGATACCAGAGAATCGGCGAGCCTTCTGGCAGGCCTGTTCGACCGCGCTGGTAGTGATCGGCTGACCGGCTACGTCACCCTCGAACAGCCATCCCTTAGGCCGCATCACTCGCCAGTAGCTACGCAGGGTTTCCCGCAGCTTGGGCGAGAGCATCACGTAGCGGTCCTTCTGTCCCTTGCCCTGCTCAACACGAACGACCATGCGCTGGCTGTCGATGTCTGTGGGCTTCAAGTGAACGGCCTCGGAGATGCGCAGGCCCGCAGCATAGCAAGTGGTCAGGATCGTTCGGTGCTTGGTGTTTCCCACGCAGCTGAGGAACTGCAAGACTTCCTCGGGGCTCAGGACTACCGGTAACTTCTGCGGCTTCTTTGGCGCTGGGATGACGTCCTCGAACGTCCAGTCTTTCTTTAGGGAGACTTTATAGAGGAAGCGTAGCGCGGCCACGGCGATGGTCACAGAGCCGGGCGCCAATTTCTTTTCGTTGGTGAGATAGACCTGATAGGAGCGGATGTCCTCCGGACCCAACTCCTCCGGGGATTTGT
>JBPYDQ010000464.1:0-2520 GCA_051986135.1 Terriglobales bacterium
TGAAGGCTCATTCCGAAGGCAGCAAGGAGAGTGACTGCAACTAGCGTAAGCGGAGACCGATTCATTGCATCAGCTCCTTATTTTGATCTGCTTCCAGAAATTCCGTTGGGAGTTAGACGTACCGCTACTACCGAAGTTCGAGTAAATTTCGGGTCAAAAATTGAAAAACCTGCAAATGATTGGAAATTGATTCAATATTTGGATGGCGCGTGAGTGACGAGCCAACTCGGAAGTCGCCCAGACAGCCTAGCCGGTGCCCCGATCCTCCGAGGTGGCCAAGGCGGTCGGCCATCCCTGACGGTATAGTCCAATGCACTCCATGCCAGTGTTTGTACACTGCTTGCCTCCGCAACCTACTGCCACGATCCATGACGGTTCTGTGCAAATGTGGGTCGGAATCGACGGCCGTGCAAGTTTGCTAATGCCCTCAACTGGCTAAACCATAGGCTCTGAAAAACAGGGTGTCCGGGTGATGCGAATGAATCGGGCCGGACGTGTCAAGACAGTCACCGCGATGTAAGAACATAAGGTCTCCGTCACCCGGCCTTGACTTTTATGATCTTCTCATAGAAGCACTTATTGACAACGCGGTGGGTTGATTTGGCCCGCGCGGTCCGCGCCGGGCTCGGAGATGTCGCGATCCAAAGACTCCCCTCTACCCGGCCAGTAACACCCGCTGTTGAGAATTTCTTCCCCAACGCTAGCGAGGCGCTCTCGAACTGTGGCCGGGCTGGATGCCCAAATTGACGGCCACGGTCCCAGACAGACACATTTTTGTTTTGGCGCACAACGCGCCGGCCCCTTTTCACCTTCTCTCGCGTTTAAGAAGCGGCGTACTTCCGCTCACGCCCTGATTTCTGTTTCTGGCCTTCGCCCAGCGTGCCTGGATAGCCTTCCGGGCGATTTCTTGGCGCTGCTCAGGGGTTAGCTTCCCCATTCGAGCCTTCCCGCTCTTTCGCCCTCCAGCCCGGCCCAGCGCTACCGCGTGAGGATTCTTTTCTTGACCAGGCGAGAACGATTCTGTACTCAACGCCCTTTCGCCAACGGGCAACTGCGAGTGGAAACATCCCCCTACTTCGCTTGGAAGACAGGCATCCTCTCATCTGACTTAACCAATCCAAGGTGGGGAACGACGGCATGGTAGAGTTCGTCAAAAATATCTCAGAGGTAGTTGCTACGTGCAGCGAGTTCACTGCAGTGGTGGTGATCGTAATCGGAGGAGTCCAAGCTATAGCATCCGCTGTCACTACATTCATTCGTGGCAAAAGATTAGTCCGTCCCTTGGTGGTTTTTCGAGGGTTCGCTGGGTGGTTGGTCTTGGCTCTTGAGTTCCTGCTAGCTGCGGACATCTTGCGAACCGCAATTAGCCCCAGTTGGAATGATATCGGGCAATTAGCCGCGATCGCAGCGATCCGAACATTCTTGAATTACTCCTTGAGCCACGACCTGCGTCACGCTCCCGACATGTCAGCGCCGTGATGAAGCAACTAGGTCGATGCACCGCCGCATAGCATCCTTTCTGGAGGTGCCGCGGATCTTGCTCCAGTCATCGGACTGCGACCCCACGCAGCGCGGCACACGGCTCGGTGAGCAGCCGGCAGACCTCCAGCCCGGCCTCACAATAAATGCGGTGCATTTCTTATGATTCCCCCGTTCCGATTCGCTGCAGCAGCACGTGTAATCCCGATAGCCGAAGCGGGGCTTCGCCACAGGCCAACCCCACCGGTCGTACGCGCAACGGTTCATCCGATTCGCAGGCTGAGAATTGTGGAGGCGCTGACCTAGGAGACCGCGCCTCCACGCCTTTTTTGTCGCGCTATGGTAAATACCGCACCAGGGTGAACCCGTTATTGGGCGTCCCGAAAGTCGGCGGAACCTCGTTGCCTAAAGCTACGATTTTTCCATCCGACTGAATGGCGATGGCCAAGATCGCGGCTTCCTGCGTGCTGAATGCGGTGGTAACGCGACCACCCGTACCGAAAGTGGTATCTAGCGGCCCGTTCGCCAGATAGCGGCCAGTGCGAAGCTGCCCTGGCTTAGTCCGAAAGCAGGATTGTTCAGCTGGGCCGTTCCTGCCGCTAAGACATCGCCATTTGTTTGCATGGCGAGCGAGGCGGCTGCTGAGTACGCGTCACCCCGAAATGTGGTAATGACTCCGCCATGACTTCCGAAGGTGTTATCAATGGTTCCATTCGCGTTATAACGAACCAAAGAGAATCCCTGAGTGAGGACACCACCCAGCGGAGGCACGGTGGCGTTTAGCGTCCCCGCGAGGATGAACTTGCCAGTGGTGAGGGGCAGGATTGCGGCCACTTGGCCCACGCCTGCAGCTTGACCGTTGATACCAAACGTTCTGTCGAGGCTTCCATCGCTGTTATATCGTGCGACAACACCAGAGGTGAGCGTAAAAGTACTGGCAGCAAGAATCTGTCCGTTGGGCAACAGCGAAATGAGCGATGTGCCTTCGATCACCGAGGCTACGCCGCCCTTGCCAAACGTGGTGTCGACCTGCCCATTCGG
>JBPYDQ010000465.1:0-7636 GCA_051986135.1 Terriglobales bacterium
GCGTTGATTTTCTGTTACGACGGGCGGGTACTCCTAAGCTTGTGGAGGGGGATTCATGAATCGGAGAAATTTTCTACGAAATGCCGGCGCGGCCTGTGCCGGTCTGGCGTTCTCACGATCGCTTCCAGCCTTTGCCGGCGCGCGCGACAGCGCAGGATGGCGGACGTTTGAGGTCACCACGAGAGTGGAAGTGCTCAAACCCAACGGAGTGACTCGCATCTGGCTACCGGCGGCGTTGATTCACGACACGCCGTACCAGAAGACGCTTGCGAACCAATTTAACGCCGAGGGCGGAACAGCCGGGTTCATCAAGGAGAAACCGTACGCACTGGGTGTGGTCTCGGCGACGTATCCTGCGAAGGCGAAACCGGTGTTGACGATGACCAGCCGCGTCTCGCTCAAGAACTACGCGGTCGATCTGTCGGGTTTAAAACCCGCGGCGTTGCAGGCCGCGTCGAAGGACGAACTGAAGTTGTTCCTCCAGCCCAGCCGCTATGTGCCCACCGACGGCATCGTGAAGGAGACGGCTGTCAAGGCCACGGTAGGCGCGACCACAGACGTCGACAAAGCGCGCGCTATTTATGAATGGATCGTCGAGAACACGTTCCGCGATCCCAAGGTAAAGGGTTGCGGGCGCGGCGATATTCGCGCCATGCTGGAGTCTGGCGACTTGGGTGGCAAGTGCGCCGACTTAAACGCTCTCTATGTGGGTATGGCGCGCTCGGTTGGATTACCAGCGCGGGATATCTACGGGCTGCGAATTGCAAAGTCCGATCTGGGATACAAAAGCCTTGGCCTCAACACCGACAGCGCTACCAAAAGCCAGCACTGCCGTGCTGAGGTCTACCTGATCCGGAACGGCTGGGTGCCGGTCGATCCCGCCGACGTGCGCAAGGTGGTTCTCGAAGAACCGCCGGGGAACCGTTTGTTGAACGACGAGATGGTGTCGAAGGCGCGTACCCGGTTGTTCGGTTCTTGGGAGACCAACTGGATGGCCTACAACTACGCTCATGACGTCGCTCTGCCCGGGTCGACAAAGCCGCCGCTGGTTTTTTTTATGTATCCGCAGGCGGAAACCGCGGATGCCCGCATCGATCCACTCGATCCCGACAACTTCAAGTACGAGATTTCCGTGAAGGAGTTGAGCTGAGCCTCAAGAGTGGGTATCGGTTACCTCAGGTTCCGCGAGAGCTGAGCACTAATTGTCCATGAATTAGGCGAAGAAAAGGCGCACCCTTAACGACAACCAGCACGAAGCCGTGAACCATACCGAGACCTCGTTGAGGGAGGCAAACGCAATGAAGTCTTAGTTTGGGAATCCTACTCGGCTCAGCAGGTTCTGGAAGCGACGGTCCGGGCGGAGATTGTCAATGCGCGGGTCGGGCTTGAGGGTCCAAGCAACGTCTAAAGATTTCTCGCGATACGACTCCCCGATGAGTTCGAAAGCCTTGTCCTTATCGCCAAGTCCGGCATAGATGGTGGCCGCGAGATACGGAGAAGCGTGACCTGTTTTTGATTCTTGCTCGAGCCTGCGAAGGATCTTTTCCGCCGCAATCCTATTTCCGACAACAGCGTAGGCATGTCCAAGAGAAGCGAGGGCGTCGAAGTTGCCATTGGATAAATCGACGGCCTTCTGATACTCGGCAATCGCCTCAGGCAACTTTCCCGTGGCTTCAAGGCCAGCGCCGAGCAGGGCGTGCTCCGTCCATTGAGTTGGATTGGCGGAAGTTTCCCGGAGTCCAGTTTCGACCAGGCGGTTCCAATCACGCAGCTCGAAATACGCAGCCAGTTCAATCTTGGTAGCTAGAGGATCGACTTGCTTGCTCTTCTCGACTTCTGCAAGAGCGTCGGTGGACCGGCCCATAAACGCGAGAAACAGGGCGCGGTCTTCGAGAGCGCAACTGTAGCTCGGGGCTAAAGCCAACGATTGATTGAATGCCCGATCCGCAGCATTCCAATCCCAGTCAGCCTGCCATTTCAGGTTGCCCAGCACATCGTAAGCCTCGGCATTTTCCGGGTCGAGGTCCAGCGCTTTGGTTACATCTTCTCTTGCTTTGGCAAAGCCCTCTTCCGCCGAGACTTGACCTTGCCCATAGAACACGAGATACAGGTAAGCATTGGCTAATCCGGAATAAGCGCGCGAAAAATTCGGATCTTTTCGTACAGCTTCGTCGAAATTCGCCTTGGCCTGATTCAGCGGCCCCGGAACCGTGATCTGCGAGTTGTAGAGGTAATAGCTTCCCTTCAAGTAAGCGACGTAAGCCTCGGGATCCACAGGTCGTGCCGCCTGGAATCGCGCCCGCTGCTCGGAAGTCAACTTGGCGCTAACCTGTTGCGCGATGGCTCCAGCGACGTCACTCTGCAGCCGGAGTGCATCTCCGAGATCGCGCTCGTAGGTCTCCGCCCAAAGATGTTGATCGGCCGGAGCACGAATCAGCTGTGCCGTGATTCGCACCCGTTGGCCGGACCGCAGCACCGAACCTTCGACGATGCCCTCCACGTTCAATTCGCGCGCGATCTGGGGCAGGCTCTTGCTTGTGTGCTTGTAAAGGGTAACCGTGGTGCGAGAGGTCACGCGCAAGGCGCCCACCTTGGCAAGATCTGTAATCAGCTCGTCGGTCATAGCATCAGCAAAGTAGTCTTGCGAGGGATCGCCGGACAGGTTATCGAGGGGCAGGACTGCAATGGAGCGGACAGGAGCAAAGGCGCCTTTCGCACCTGATCGCCACCGCAGCAGCCCGAGGGTCAGACCAGAAGCAATCAAAATGAAGAGTCCAATTGCTGCGATCCGGTTGATGTTGGTTCGGGGTGCGGTAGCCGGAACGGCGGGGTCTGGGCGCATTGGGGGCAGCTCAAGGATATGCAAGCCCCGAGGTTCCTCAGGTTCAAGAACGGGAGCAATGAAGCGATAGCCCCTTCCAGTCATCGTCTGAATAAAGCGTGGGTTTTCCAGATCGTCGTCAAGAACCTGCCGGATCTTGCGAATGGCGCAGTTGATGCTATTGTCCGTGTCCAAAAAGACGCCTTTGCCCCAGATACGTTCGGCAATCTGTTGCCTGGTGACAAGGTTTCCGTGCTCTTCGACCAGCAATACAAGGATTTCGAAAGGTGTGGGTTCCAGCTTTACCGTCTGTCCCGAACGGCGCAGCGCATAAGCCCGCAGATTGAGCTCGAACTCGTCGCCAAACTTGAACACGGGCCGGATTCCGACAGGTTCAGTAGCCACAAAAAACCTTCTCCCAATGCAACGGTCCATGATTCTAACCCCATTCTGGGGCCAGGAATCCCTCTATTGTTGTGGGAATTACGGGCTTACATGAAATCTTAAGACTCTCAACAGCCGGTCACTATTGTGCTAACTCCTTGCGTTGGAGAGTATTCGCCCAGCTTTACGTCCTCAGGGGACGCTTCAGATCCCAAATCGAACAAGGAGAACGCCATGAACCAATCAATAATCAAACTGGGACTGCTGGTTTGCAGCCTGGTGTTCGTCGGTGCTGGCGCCATGCAACTGGACGGTCCCAAGCCCGTCGCCCAAGTCGTTGCATTGGACGAATGCGATCCGACCACATTCAATGCCGCCATCGGACCGGACTTCTGCAAAAACGTTGCCCTGGCCCCGCTGGGGTACGCCACCACATTTCAAAACTTATTCGCTGAGGCTGCGGCTGGAACACCCGATCCCAAATGGGATTTCGAGCCGGACACACTTAACGTAAAGGAAGGAACCATCGTTTCCGTGGTCGACCAGGGAGGCGAGCCTCATACCTTTACTGAAGTGAAACAGTTCGGCGGCGGGTTCATTCCAGGCCTCAACAACGGTGCAACACCAGTGCCAGAGTGCGCTGCTGGCTTTTCCGATGTTGCCGTGGCGAGAACTCGAATCCTCCAGGGCAGCACGTCGCTGGTCACGGGCTTGCCCAAGGGTACACACTACTTTCAGTGTTGCATTCACCCGTGGATGCGCGTGCAGGTTGAGGTGAAGTGACCCGTAGCCGCGACTCTTTGTTTTTATTGGGAAGCGATACCCGAACTATTGCTGGCAGCGAAACGGGTTGCAGCCCCTTCTGCCAAATTAACCCATAGTTCCCCAAGAACAGCAAAGGGCAGCGACTTTTCGTACATCGCTGCCCCAGCCTTTTTCCTCGTTGAAGAAATATTGCCGTTACACTCAACGTGGCGTTCTGAGCGTAGTCGCCCGTTGACTACAGTTGACGTTAAACCCTCGGGAGGTGCCGAGAGACTACTGGCTTCTTCGTTTTTCGACGAGCACCGGGAAAAACTCTCACTTGGGTGATCCTTTAACCTCCCAAAAGGGAAAGCTGAAGTGGTCCGTCCCTTGATTTTGAATTGCGCAGTAATGTGTCACCGCACGACCTCCCTGTGTCAAGATTCCGAGGAGCCGATAGCAGCTATTAGGTGATCAAATTGTGACGGTCCGCGTTCAAAAGGTCGTACTCGCGTAGCACGCCCTCCGGCCACTCGCCACCGCCGCGACACCCTTCGGAGCCTGCTCTGACCTCTCCTACTTCTCTCCGGCCGCGGGCCGCAGCCGAACTTCGGTGCCACTCAGCACTGTGCCCGTATCCGTCTCGATCCACCAAAGGTGGTTCCCATCCGGCGCTACTACGAAGTTGTAGTGAGATCCGTCGGACTCGGCTAGCGACCCCGTGCAGTCGGCGTTCACGGTATAGGTGCCGGTGACGGTCGCGTTGAAGACATTGCCGTTTGCGCTTATCGTGTTCTTCGCAGAGGTACTGCCCTGTCCATCCCACATGTGCACTCCAACAGCGGTCACTTGCCCCACATTCGCGATCGTACCCGACCCTGACACAACAAACGACCCATGCAGAGTTGCGTTTCCTCGAGGGCATAGGGCATCCGATGCGCGGAGAATCTGTGGCCCGACTACAAAGGTGACGGCGCCCAGCGCGTAGACTGCAAAAAGCTTCTTCATGATTGAACGGCCTCCCCATTGAGAGATTGTGAGGCCGCCAAAGCCGGTGTAGAATCGCCGCCGGCTGGGGCCCGCGGGCTCTTTTATGCGACGAGGGCAACCGAAAGTCCTCTCAACGGGCTCACAGAATTCTCTTGAAGTTCTCACGGTGTTTGGGGGATGCGGCATGCACGACATCCAGCATGACGGCTCGAAGGACCAAGACAGCCTCGGCCCCCTCCCCGAGATTTACGAGTTCGGTCCGTTTCGCCTGGAACGGGCCGAGCGCAAGCTGCTTCGCGGCAGCGAGATAGTGGCTCTGACCCCCAAAGCCTTCGATGCCCTGTGCCTGCTGGTTCGAAATAGCGGACACCTGATCGAGAAAGAAGATTTAATCCGGATGCTCTGGCCCGACACGTTCGTCGAAGAGGGCAGCTTATCCAACAACATCTTCCTGCTCCGCAAGGCCTTGGGCAAAGATGTTGCCTACATCGAAACGATTCCCAAGCGTGGTTATCGGTTCGTCGGCGCCGTTCGGCAGTTGCCAAAACCAGAGTCCGGGAGTCGGGAGAGAGGGTTGCCGGAACTAGAACTTGCCAACAAGATAACTGCTGCTAAGCAGCCGTTAGGCGGGGGCGTCTCTGCTCTTTCGAGTGAAGGATGGGCACGGCGTACACTCGTAGCAATCGCTGTAACGGCCTTCGCTCTGCTCGTCGTCGCAGCAGGTCATTGGTTGCGTCGACCGACACCCAGCTCTGATCGCTCACGGTGGGTACAGCTTACGAATTTTCCGGATTCAGTCACGCAGCCCGCGCTTTCGGCGGATGGGCGCATGCTTGCGTTTGTCCGTGGTTATTCGACATGGATTGGGCCGGGGCAAATTTACGTCAAAATGCTTCCGGACGGAGAACCTGTCCCACTGACACACGACACTACCCTCAAAACGGATCCGACATTTTCCCCGGATGGCTCGCAAATTGCCTACACGAGACTGAATCTAAAGGAATTCAGCTGGGATACGGTTGTGTCACCCACGCTCGGTGGTGGAGACTCACGGCCACTGTTAAAAAACGCGTCAGGGCTCACTTGGATCGGCCCGAAGGATGTGATGTTTTCGGAGATCAAGGCCGGAATTCACATGGGGATTGTGGCGGCCGACGAGGGTCGCGTCAAGGCGCAGGACATTTATCTGCCAGCTGACGAGCCTGGCATGGCACACCGCTCCTACGTGTCGCCCGATCGGAAATGGGTGTTGCTGGTGGAAATGGATAAAGACCATTACTTTTTGCCATGTCGCATCGTTCCCATGGAAGGTAGCTCGCATGGACGACACGTCGGCCCTTTGGGAGGTAGCTGCCTGTCTGCAGCTTGGTCACCAGACGGCAAATGGATGTACTTTACGGCCAATCCCGGTGGGGTCAGTCACATCTGGCGACAACAGTTCCCTGATGGTCGACCGGAGCAGATCACCTCCGGCCCAACCGAGGAGGACGGAATTGCGATGGCGCCCGATGGTCACTCCTTCGTGACCTCAGTCGCGTTGCAAAGCACTTCACTCTGGGTGCACGACGCGAAAGGTGAGCATCAGGTTTCGCTCGAAGGCAACGGGACGAATCCGAAGTTTACGCCAGACGGTAAGAGACTCTGTTACGTGGTTGCTAAAGAAGCGACCAACGACTTCGCGTGGTATAGGAACCCGGGTGAACTTCACATCGCGGATTTGCAGTCGGGGCGTTCCGAGCCGTTTCAGCGCGGTTTTCCGGTTCAAGACTATGACATCTCCGCCGACGGTCAACGGGTCGTGATGTGGATCACGGGCCAGGACGGGAAGTCGCAATTCTGGGTGGCTCCGCTGGATCGCAGCAGTTCGCCGGTGCAGATTCCTGATGTGGAAGGCGCGTCTCCGATGTTTGGCCCGGACGGCGATATCTTTTTCCGCCGCATCGAAAAAACCTCAACGTTTGTGTACCGTGTTCATCCTGACGGCTCTGGTCTACGGAAAGCGTTCCCAGAACCAATATTCGTTCTCTTATCAGTCTCACCGCTAGGAAAATGGATTGTAGGGTGGGCTCCGCTTGCAGGTAACGGACCGCCAGCAACTCAGGCGTTCTCTCTCGATGGTGGTCCGGCTGTGGTAATCGGTCCAACGCATACATTCTTGAGCTGGTCGCTAGACGGGCGCTCTGCACTTCTATCTGGGTCTTATTTGGTCCCGCTGGCGGCCGGCGAGTCCCTCCCGCCAATCCCCCAAGGGGGGTTCCTTTCCGATGAGGAAATCGCGCGAGTTCCCGGAGCTCGCCGGATCGAGGAAGGCGGAGTGGTGCTGGGCCCGTCTGCTAATGTGTACGCGTTCTACCGCGGGACGGTCCAGCGGAACCTCTACCGGATACCGGTCCCATGATTGCGCGGCGATGCATGATGAGTAGCCTGCGTGGGCCGTCGAAGAGAGGCTCCGAGACATGAAATTCTGCTGGATACAGGGGCTTCAGCTCGTTATTGGCGTAACCTCTGATACACTTATTGACTCCGACAAAGGCGAAGGAAAAGCGCATGGTTGCGCTATAAGGGGAATGTCAAGAGAAGTATTTCTCCCTCGACCGGAAGTTGAGAAAAGTTTCTTGACTTCCAGCCCCGTACGACCATGAGGGACGCTTGGTTGTGGTGTGCCCCTGACAGCTTGGTTGATTTTGTTTTCCATCT
>JBPYDQ010000466.1:0-6492 GCA_051986135.1 Terriglobales bacterium
GCGGACATTTTAGCGGGGAGAGAAAAGTAAGACGAATAGTAAAAGCAGACGTGACTTTGGTAATTTCAGGATTCAATGAATGTTTAGGCCAGTCGCGATCAATCGAGTCCGTGTCTAGCTGGGCTACAGTGCAAATTGGCTGGGGCCACTGCGGTTGGGGGAGATCCCCCTTATCAGAAGACCGACCGTTGAAAACACTGAACCGGAAGTTCTCAGCTCCGGCGTGCCCAAGGAGATGACCGAGGTCGAGCACCTCGTGGGCAGCAGCAAGTAACTGTAGTCTGTAGTCGATAACAGGCGAGGTGGGTATGAGGAAGGTATCTCTCGTAGTGTTATACGGATCCCTGGCATGGGGCACGCAACCGACTGCTGCCGTTGACCTGATCACCGAGACCGGGATTAAGGCGGATATGTATTTGCTGGCCAACGATGACCTGAAGGGCCGGGATGCCACCAGCCCAGAGGACCGTATCGCTGCCGATTACGTTGCTTCCGAGTTCATGCGCTTGGGCCTTAAGCCGGTTGGCAACAACGGCACTTATTTCCAGGAATTCGATATGGTGGTGGGGCCGCTCGATCGTGCCCACACTACCCTGAAGGCCACGCTGGGCGGCAGGGAAAAGACCTTCCAGATGGGGCATGACTTCAACTATTTCTTCGTCCAGAGCGCCAATCCTACCGATGCTACGGCTCCTCTGGTGTTCGCCGGATACGGTGTCAATGCTCCCGAATACCGATACAACGATTATGCCGGCACGGATGTGCATGGCAAAGTGGTTCTGGTGCTGGACCGCGAACCGCAGCCCAATGATCCCCAGTCTCGCTTCAAAGGTAAGTGGGACACCATTCATTCCTATATGTGGTACAAGATCGAACAGGCGCGAAAGGCGGGAGTGGCCGGCCTGTTGGTGGTCGGCGATACCACCCGCCGCAAACCGCTCAAGCGCCTCGTCCCCACCAATGGCGAAGCTGGAGCTGCGCCGCAGTTTGCCCTGGCCGGCAGCTTCCTGGATATTCCCGTTTTCACGGTCACTCGGGAGGTCGCCAACGAACTGCTGGTTCCCTCCGGCACCACCTTGGCGCAGGCACAGCAGGCCATTGACAACGCCGGCGAGCCGGCTTCCTTTGCCGTACCCGGTGTGTCGGTCTCTATGCGCAAGAGCTTCCTCGACGAGCAAGTCCGGCACGGCCACAATGTGGTGGGGTTGCTGGAGGGATCCGATCCGCAACTGAAGGATCAGGTCATTGTAGTGAGCGGCCATTACGATCACGTCGGGGTGGTTGGCAGCCGTATCTACCGCGGAGCAGACGACAATGCCTCAGGCACCATCGGCATGCTGGAAATCGCCAAGGCATTCGTGAACGGCGGTGTCAAGCCTAGGCGTAGTGTTCTGTTCTGTGCCTGGGAAGCTGAAGAGCGTGGCTTGCTGGGTGGTTTCGACTACGTGGCCATCCCATCATCCCGCTGGATAAGACCGTCGCCAATCTAAACATGGACATGATTGGCCGCAACGAGCTGTCCGCCAACTGGCCCACTCCGCCTGATCATAATGAGAATATGGTCAACATCGTGGGTACGCCCTACGATCCCCAGCTCAAGGCCGTTATCGACGATGAAAACAAGCAGGTGGGTCTGAAGCTGGACTACAAAACCGACACCGTCGATCCGGAGTCCTGGTTCGCCCGCAGTGACCATTTCTGCTTCGCGATTCATGGTGTTCCCATGGTGCTGTTCAATACCGGTGAACACCCTGACTACCACACCGAACTCGATACTTGGGACCGGATTAACTATTCAAAAATGACCAAGATCGTGCGCTTGATCTTCCTCACCGCCCAAGAACTAGCCAGCAACGGCCAAAAGATCCAGTTCACGCCCTAAGGCAGTTTGATCGCCTATGGCTTCATCGATTCGCTCGCTTTTCACCAAATGTCGCTTGCCCCCCAACCGAGCTGTCTCGGCCGCATCGCTCCTATGAAGAGCCACCCCTTAGCGATCGCAATCATCAGGAAAACCGGGATTCCGTTGAGGGTAGCCGGTGAAATCCAGCCCATGTTCGGGACTACTACGAAACAGAATTCTAGCCGCACATTGACGGAAAATTGTGGAAGATGTGGGCGCAGCCGATCGATGACCTGGCCAAAGGGCTCGGTATGACCCGAATGCCTAGGCTTAAGGCGCATACTCGAAAGTTGAGAAACTCAAGCGAGCGAAGACAGATGCTTCAGAACGTCGGCTAGTTGATGCATCCGCATGGAATCGGCCGGGCTCTTCGCCGTTGTGGCACTCTTTTCCACCGAGGGTGCCATCTTCTTCAACCTCGCGACTGTCTTCTTGTCCATATGCGAAGTCTCAGCGCTGCGAATCGCTTTCTGCAGCTTGGTGATTTGGCCAGCAGACAGCGCCTGGGATCGCGTTAGCTGGTCCAGGTAAGCTTTGGCCACGACTAGGTTTGCCGGCCACTCGATCTTGGGTTGGTTCTGCACGTTGAGTTCCTCAAACTGCACAGCCTTAGCGGCATCAATTTCGTTCTGCGTGAGGAATTTGCTCGGTGTTAATTCAAACACATCCAAACCGCGTGCGATTTCCGATCCGTAGATGTACCCGTTGTACCAGTACGCCGACCACTCGCCTCCGAGCACCAGGGTTTTCGGATCAATCGGACCGCGATCGAAATAGGCAATCTCAAAGGGCTTCTCCGGATCGGTGAAATCCATAACCGAGATCCCGCCCTGGTACCAGGCCTGCACTTCGATATCGCGCCCGGGAACCGGAATCAGCGAGCCGTTATGGGCCACGCAATTCTCCGAATCGGCTTGTGCGGCCGGCATTTTGTAATACGTGGCAAAAGTCAGTTTGTCGTTATTCAGCCGAAAGATCGCATCCGCGCCCCACTTATTGGGATCGTTCGGACGACAGCGCGCCCCCAGGCCGCCGCCCCACTCATCGGTGAACACGACTTTACTTCCATCATTCGAGAAGGAAGCCGAATGCCAGTAGGAGTAGTTGGGATCGTTAACCGCGTCCACACGCTTGGGGTGTACGGGATCCTTGATGTCCAGCAGAATTCCATTTCCGGAGCAGGCACCGGCCGCCAGCCCCAGGGCCGAGTAAACCGTTATGTCATGGCACTGGTCAGTATCGGAAGGCTTTACCGGGCCTTTCTTGCCATGCGTGCCGCCGTTGTTCAGGCCGTTGATCGCGCCCGTCCGGGAATCGATAAATACCCGAGGGCTCGACACGATGGCAGCTTCCTGCGGAGCAGCCAACGGAACTTTGATCACATCAATGCGAAACAGGGCCGTATTCGGGTCTTTGTCCGGTTTCTCGCCAGAGCATCCCGCCAATTCTTCCACCTGGCGCACAAACGAAGTGCCCGACACATAGATATAAACACTTTCCGGATCGTTAGGATCGATCACCAGCGTGTGGGTATGTGATCCGCGACAGGTCTGCACGGCCGCCACTTGCTTCGGATTCTGGATATCAGAAATGTCAAAAATGCGTACCCCCCGGAAACGGTCCTTCTGGGCAGCCGGTATTTTCTTCTTGTCCTTGCTTTGCGCTTCTCCGGCAGGCGGTGCGGGCTCCGGTGGAAATCCTTGCGTGCCGCAATCGAGCCGCCCATTGGGCATCTCTACCGACATGAACATCAGATTTTTGTAGACCGATACATCCCCTTGTCCACCCGGGCACACCATCGACGTCAGCAACTGTACCTTTGCCGGATCCGAGATGTCGTAAATGTTCATGCCATAGAAATTCCCCTGGAACAGGTGCGTGCCTTGGAAGGCGAGGTCGGAGTTAGCAAAAGCAAGTTGCGCGATTTCTAAATGGGCAGCCTTCGGGATTTTCGGGTTATTTCCCATGCCCAGCTGCCCAACAATCTTCTGCACCTTGGGATCTTCCGGATCACTGGCGCCGAGTTGAAAGGCGTCCGGCTTCTTGAACAGCAGCAGGTGCTTAATGCCCATGGCAGCTTCCCCGGCGTCATAAAGCCCCGGCGCCAGCTTGGCGCGCGGATCGTTCGCATCCGAGCCTGTCATGCCGGGCGGCAGCGGCGGTGCGGGCTCCGGAGTGAAAGCCTCCGCCTCATCATCTTCATCCGCGTCCTGGGTGGATGCCGGACTCGCAGGCTTCTCTGCCGGCGCTTCCGCATTTGCCGGCTTCTGCTCGGTCTGCGACGGAGTTACGGGTTGCGCCGCCTGGGCGTGCGCGCGATTCCGTGCCAAACAGAAAATCAGGCAGGCGGTTAGCATACACAGGACAAGGCTCAAGGTTCGCTTCATCGTTTCGCCTCCGCTTCCTCTTTTTTCAACATACTTTCCATGATCTTGATTTCGGCTCGCTGCGTGTTGTCCGCATCGCTGGCGAAATCGAATAACTCGGCGTCCTGTCCAGCACCTGCGATGTCGAAGAGATCTTTGACCATCGTCAGTGCGCCGTTGTGGTGCTGAATCATGCCTTTCAAAAAAAGGCGATCAAAGTCGCCGCCCTTCGCCTTCGCCAACGCCTCCATCTGCTCCGGGGTAAGCATTCCGGGCATCAGCGGCATCATCTCCTTAGAGGACATATTCATACCTGCCATTGTCGCCTTCGGAACCGGTGCACCTCGAGCCCTCAACCAGTGCTTCATGAACTTGATTTCGTCTGTCTGAGAGCTACTGATACGCGCACCCAGCGAATGCAGGTTCTGGTTCCCCGTATTGGACGGAATCATCGCGGTCATCTCCACGGCTTGTGCATGGTGCAGGATCATACCCTGCATGAACTGCACGTCCGCTGCCGACGGCGATGGAAGGACTCCTTTGGTCGAAGATGGCAGCACCTTGGTGGGAGAGCCAGGGGCACCCGGCTGTACCACCACTGCTTTTGGTGGATTCCCTTTCTCTGCCCGCCCGCTGTAGGACAGAAAGGTAAGGCAAAGCGTTCCAACGACCAAACCAACTGCGGACCTTCTAGGCATCCGCGGAAACAGTAATTTGTGAACTTTCCCCACGGAAGCATTGGAATGTCCTGGCATCGGTTGCAAACCCATCTATTCACGTTAGGGCTCTGCCTTCCAGAAGTCAATCCCCACGGCTTGTTCAGGAGCATCGAACGATTCTCGCGGCTGGCTGCACAACTTGCCTACGACGGCTCGGACGGCACAGAATTAGCTATCGCTTCGAGCGTTTCTCGAAACACCCAAGATAACCCCATCATTTTCCGCGAGCGCCCAAGAAATCTACGGGACGCGAACCGAAAACGGTTTTTATTCTAGAGTTCGCCGACTTGGCCGATCAGTATCCGAAAGTTGGTTTGAACAAAGCGTGTGCTGCAGAGGGACAGGGATAAAAAGGTCACATGGCCTTATTAATCGTGGACGAGCTGTGCAATTGATGAAGGTAGGCCCCTGGAGCAGCCGACAAGGCCGCAAATCTAGAAAGGTGAAAGTCCTTTCTCCGTCAATTGCCTGTATCAGGCGGATAGCATATCCGGTGCGTGCAGAGGTAACGAAGCACGCTGTGCCCGGATGTAGAAGTCTCGGCCGCCCTGCAAAATTTGTAGCGGTGGGAGCGATCTGGGAGACGAGCAAACTCGGAGGCTTGAACGAAAGAAATGTCCGATGACAACCTCGAAACTTCACCGCGGAAAATCGCGTTCGCGGATAACTACGGTAAGCCGACCTGAGAAGGGTCCAGGGAAGGCCGATGACACCGGGAAGAAACAGGCAAGTGCACTTGGTGGGACCGTCGGGGTTGAGGACCAGGCAACTGAGGAAAGAATTGCGGAGATAACGTCGGGAAGAACCGGTTCCCAGCAGGGGCTCGCAGCAACCTGCAAGGACCGCTGAATGAAGTGTGGATACACGAATTCGGAGGAGGGAGCGGGTTTGGCGCATGAGCTTGTAAAAGCGAAGAAGAAGGGGTAATGCCCTTCGAGGTGGTGCTGGACGCCACCCTGACACGAGTAACGCTGGTGTCAGGCAAAGGAGCTCTGGGCACTTGGCGGTCCTGGTCTGGTCAACGACGAAAGTCGGAGGAGCCATGCTTTAAGGACGAGCTGTGGGGTAAACCGAATTGGGATAGGGGTGCATGCGAGCGGGCGCTTAAGCTTCACCTGATTCGGGAAGGCCTCTCAGGGAAAGCCAAGGTCAAAACCGGAATCGGGAAATCCGACCTTCCGGGATTGCAGGGGGGCCTCGGGAAACGTGACGCTGGTGGAAATGTGAACCCACCTCGCAACCGAAAGGGCGAGGCTGGTAACCCTCCACCTTACCGTTGGCGCGCCCGAGCTCTATCCCGACCGGGATTGGCTTTCAGGAGTAGGTCTCAAACCACTTTCAAGCTGCAGCGGTCAAAAGCCATTGGTTGTGTGCGTTGAAGGAAAAGCCCGAGGAGAACTTGTGCAGGTGCGTATCTGAAACGAACGAAAGTGAACCTGTCGATGACGCTTCGCTAGAACCAGGTGTCGCCGAAACCAGGTATGGAACGATTTTCTCCGCCACA
>JBPYDQ010000467.1:0-5002 GCA_051986135.1 Terriglobales bacterium
TTTGTTAACTACGTCGAACACATGCGAAGCAGACGAGCGACGCGGTAGGGCACAAATACTTGGGGCAGGCTACGGGAGAAGCAGAGTTCTGCCTATAAGGTATTCACCTTAACAGCCTGTGGAAAACGTTCAATTGGGGGACAAACGCGGTTTCCCGCGTTTGCCAGAGTCTATTGGGTTCGGCTGCTTCAGCGGGCCGACCTAAATAATGCCAAAGGTTGACCAACGTACTCGGTACTTTCGTCCCCCCAAAAACCTCAGGTCGCTCCGCCAGGCCGCACTTCGATCGCGGGGTAAACGATCAGGTTTCACTACTCTGAGGTGACCGCCTTGAGATAACGATAATAAAAATCTACCCCCTTGTAATACGACTCAATGCCAAGCCTCTCATCCCGGCCATGGGCACGGACATCATCGCGGTCGATGGCTATGCCGGAGATTCCATAGGTGGGCAGACCCGCACTCGTGGTGTAAATGCCATCGGAAGCACCGGTAGACATCTCGGGAACCACCAGCGTTCCGGGCCACATCTGGGAGGTGATTTGCTCCAGAGGCCCAAACACATCCCGCCGTAAGGGCGGGGGCGGAAAACTTTTGCGGTCAGGAGCGCTGTCGTGAGCGTTGCCAAAATTGTCGACGTAACGCACAGCGATCTTCGTATCGGCCAATACTTTGATCAACTCCTGACGCACCTCTTCAGCCGAGTGACCGGGCAGAATGCGGCAGTTCACATTAGCCTCAGCACGCTGTGGCAGTGCATTGTTGGCGTGCCCGGCGCTGAGACGCGTGGCCACGCAAGTGGTATGCATCGTGGAGTTGTCAATCGGGTCTTGCGATAATTGGGCAATTGCGGACTCATCCGGGGGATTTTGCAGAATTCTTTTCATGTCGCTAGCGCGCTCGGTGGTTTCCACCGTGGCCATGCGTTCATAATAGGCGCGTGTCACTTGGTTGAGTTCGAAGGGGAACTGGTATTGCTGCAGACGCTGGAGACCGTCCGCCAGGGAGTAGATGGCGTTGTCAGGCCGGGGGAGCGAGCTGTGGCCTCCAGGATCGGTCACTGAGAGGTGAAAATCTGCGTATAGTTTTTCGGTGGCGTCAACGGTCATCATGATTGGCTTACCGTGGTCACTTAAGATGCCGCCGCCATCGTGGTTAAAAACAAACTCGGCGTCAACCAAGTCGCGGTGGTTTTTGAGCAGCCAATCTACGCCATTCGACTTGCCGCCCTCTTCATCAGCGGTAAGCGCCAGAATAATGTCGCGGTCGGGTTTGTAGCCTTCTTTCTTGAAACGGATAAGCGTAGCAATCATGATGGCGTCGCCGCTTTTCATGTCCTGCGTGCCGCGCCCGTAATAGAAGCCTTCCTTCTCAATAAAAGTGAAAGGATCCGCCGACCAGTCTTCCCGATTAGCCTCGACAACATCAAGGTGACCGATCAGCAGGAGAGGCTTGTGGTTTCCCGTCCCGTGCAACCGCACAATCAAATTCTTCTTTCGATCATTCGGACCCAGGATCTGAAGGTCGGAATCTCGGAACCCAGCATCGCGAAAGCGTTGTGCCAGCGCTTCGGAAGCCGCCGTGACGCTTCCTACTGAATCGGTCGTGTTGATCTCAATGAGTTGCTTGAAGATGTCATGAGATAACGTTTGCACGGTGCCGTCGACTTGGGCTTGTGATCCAGGCAGCAATGATAGGCAGTACACGATTGAGCAGAACAGAACGGCGCACTTTTTCGGGTCCACTGGGCTTCCTCGGAAAATGAAAATCAACGATTTGGCAAAGCTCGAGATTCGACATCTTAACAGGTATTCCATTGCGGGACTAAGCAGCTGTTGACGGGGCAGTTGGGGGAAACGCTCAGTTCATTGAGCGGCGCCACTGGGAATTTCGCATCAACATGACTGGACCCCGCGAGAATGTAATTTTCCATTTTGACCTCAGTCGTATTGATGTTATCGGTCATTCCATGGAGAAATGCTCAGGTGTGAGCTGTAATCAGGTTGAGCCCGGCCTTACCTATTGCGCGCCACCACCTGCTCTGCCGCCGACTCAGGGCTGGGCAAGGCTCAGCGAATGCCCTGCCCCAAGCGTCGAACCGGCTGGCGAGTTGCTGCGCCGCTTTAGCTGAAGCGGACTTGCTCGTGCTTCGTATCATCACCATTGTCACGTGTTTCGACCCACCTTTTTCATGAGGCGCACACCATCGGCTGCGAGTATTGCGACAGGGCGGAGCCATGCTCGGCGGTTAATAATCATCCTGCTACACTGCCTCGGTGCGAAGACTCATTGTTAATGCCGATGATTTCGGCCTAACCAACGGCATCAATCGGGCAATTATGGAGGCGCACACAGGCGGCGTTGTCACTTCGGCGACGCTGATGGCCGGCGGACCAGCCCGGGATGCGGCCGTAACTCTAAGTAGCCATCATCCCAAACTGAGCGTCGGCTGCCACATCGTGCTGGTGGATGGCACACCCACATTGAAAACCTCCGAGCTTGGCACGCTGGTAGACAGTGGAGCGGCGAGCCGACCTTTATTTCGAAACAGCTTGAGCGGTTTCGCAGCGCGCGCCATGGCGGGGCGGCTTGACCCGGAACAGGTCGAAGCCGAAGCGACAGCCCAGATCCGTGTATTGCAAGAGCAAGGAGCCAGGATCACGCACTTTGACACGCACAAGCACGCCCACGTTTTTCCCCCAATTTTGCCTCCGCTGTTGCGCGCCGCAAAGGCATGTGGAGTCCGCGCACTACGTAATCCATTCGGACCACGTCTTCCCTTTTCTCTCGCCGACCTCGGTAGACGTCCGAATCTCTGGAAGCGCTTTCTTGAAGTCAGATTTCTGAGTGCGTTTGCATCTGGTTTTCGCCGGAAGGTCAGCCAGTCTGGTCTGCGCACACCGGACGGAAGCCTGGGTGTGGTCTCAACGGGCGCTCTCGATCTCGAACTGTTCGAAGCAATCATGGATTCGATTCCCGACGGCACGTGGGAATTTGTCTGCCACCCGGGCTACAGCGACGCTGAACTGGCCTCAATCCAAACCCGTCTGCAGCAATCCCGGCAAAGAGAACTTGAGGTATTAACATCGACGGCAGCCCGCGAAGCACTCGACCGCCGCGGCATTCAACTGATTTCTTATCGCGAACTCTAGCTCAGGTGTCGTCGAATTGGCAGCCTAACCACGCTCATTCACGCCATGTTGCGAAGTCCGCCGCCGCGGGGTAGCTCGGTAAGTTACATCGCCGTTGTTCCAAAAAGTTAGAAGCTTGGTTGGTGCTTGAAAATGTCTTAGCAACGCCACGGTTTCCTGAGAGGCTAGGCGAGCACCGCCATTGTGCCTAGCTCAGATCCCGCGGCAAGCGGGGGGCGTCGAGCTCGTCGGTTTGACTCCCGTGTTACAGGAACGATTTCAGCAACTCCTCGATTAGCGGACCCCGGTGGGACACCTCCGCCCGAGGCATCCATCGCAGCGACGGTTGAACTTCCCCAAAATCTGAATCTTTGGCCGTGGCCGCCCATCGAATCCACCGAGGTCGTGTGGAGAGCCAACATGAGGATTGGGATCACCTGCTACCCGACCTACGGTGGCAGCGGCGTGGTAGCGACCGAGCTCGGTCTGGAACTGGCACAACGCGGCCACCAGGTACACTTCATTTCTTATTCTCAGCCAATTCGCTTGACCGCTCCGCAGCCCAACATCCATTATCACGAGGTTGAGGTCTCACGTTATCCCCTCTTTGATTATCCCCCCTACGATCTGGCTCTAGCCACACGCATGGCTGAAGTAGCCGAGCTCTATGATCTAGACCTGCTGCACGTGCACTACGCCATCCCGCACTCGGTGAGCGCGATGCTCGCCAAGCAGATGCTGGCAGCTAAGCCGCGGGGACGGCGTCTGCCATTCGTAACCACGCTGCACGGAACCGACATTACCCTTGTCGGCCTGGACCGCTCCTACCTGCCAATCACACGCTTTTCTATCGAGCAGAGCGACGGGGTCACGGCGATTTCCAATTACCTGCGCGACCGCACCCTGCGCGAATTCGATATCGCCAATCATATAGAAGTGATCTACAACTTCGTGAATTGCGATATCTATTGCCCGAATGAAGCATCCGTGGAACGGCGGGCGGAATATGCACGGACGGATGAGAAAATTCTGGTTCATCTCTCCAATTTCCGTCCGGTGAAGCGTCTCACCGACGTCATTGAGATTTTCGATCGTGTGCACAAGAAAATTCCGTCCAAGTTGTTGCTGATTGGGGATGGCCCGGACCGCTCGCAGGCCGAGTGGCTGGCTGTACAGCGAGGCATTCACGACGACGTCATTTTTCTCGGCAAGCAAGACCGGGTTAACGAGAAGCTCGCGATCGCCGACATCATGCTTCTGCCCAGTCAGCTGGAATCGTTTGGACTAGCCGCGCTGGAGGCCATGGCATCCCAGGTGGTGCCAATTGCGACCAACGTGGGCGGCTTACCGGAGGTGGTGGAGCACGGAAAGAGTGGCTTCCTAGCCGACGTCGGAGACGTGGACACAATGGCCCGCTATGCCATCGAACTGTTGAGCGACGAGAAGAAGCTGCGAGAGATGGCGAAAGCTGCTCGCTGCGCCGCCCAATCACACTTCTCGACGACGAGAATCATTCCCCAATACGAAGCGTTCTATCGGCGAGTGCTGGCTTCGTAGCTGGCCACAGCGGGAATTGATCCTTCCGTTTGCAGGACGGGCAGTCGCAGGCGAATCAGGGTACCGCGCCCCGCGTGGCTGTCGATGTGCATGCGCGCGGTATCACCGTAAAGCACTTTCAAGCGGCCGGCTACGTTCGCCATGCCAATTCCGCTGCCGCCCAAACCCGAGGGGCGCTCCAACAGCTGCACTGATCCCATACCCACCCCGTTATCTTCCACTTCAATGACCAGGGAGGTATCGCTTATGCGGCTGCGCAGGAAGATGGTGCCACCCTCAATCTTCGCCGAGAGTCCATGCTTGATGGAGTTCTC
>JBPYDQ010000468.1:0-3188 GCA_051986135.1 Terriglobales bacterium
CTTCATCGCCCGCTCCATGGCGGTCTTCGAGTAAGAGTCCATGCTTCGCATGGTCTCCTACTCTCACCGTCGGAAAAGCGGACATTTCATGTGCTAATTCAACCGGACATTTGATGTGCTAACGACAATAGGAAACTCGTGCGTTGACAACCGTTCCATTTACGTGCATTCTGCCGGGCGGGAAATCTGGGGCGGCTCTCTAGCCCATTCTTCTGATCTTCCGTCTTCCCCTGTTTGCGTGGGCCACTAAGACTGCAAGACTCGTTCGATAGACGCTGAAGCCGCCAGCGCGAAATCGTCCGATTCGAAGGGGAACACAATGAAATCTGTGAAACTGACATTTGTTCATTTGTTGCTGTAATGGCAACATTCGCTGCGTTGACGATCCCGGGCTGGGTTACCGCTCAGGAGCAAGCCAAAGAAGATCACCGCAAGCACCATCATTACAAGCTCATTGACGTCGGAACGTTGGGCGGCCCCTCGAGTTACTTTAGCGCGCTCAGGCTGAGCGACCGATTTGGTTTCTCCGGGCCGTTCGGCTTCGCTCCTGTGGTTAACAAGAGGAGAATTCTGGCGGGGTGGGCGGACACCACAACTCCCGATCCATTTGCACCGCTCTGTTTCAACCCTGACTGCTTCGTTTCCCACACCTTCCAGTGGCGCAATGGGGAGATGACGGATCTTGGTGCTCTTCCGGGCGGTGGCAGCAGTGCTTCTTTGTGGATCAACAACAACGCATCAATCGTCGGATACTCACAGAACGGACAGGTGGAATCCTCTGTCAGGTCTGCCGGAGACGCGGGCTGTTCTTTGGGATCGTGGGATGATCACCGACTTGGGAACATTAGGGGGAACGAAAGTTATTCCACTGCCCTAAACAATCGCGGCGACATTGTCGGAGCGGCTACGAACACGATTCCTGATCCGATTTTCGGAACGCAGCTCAGGGCCTTCATTTTGGGCTAGGGACGCGGGCTGCAAGACTTAGGCACGCTGGGTGGGCCTGACGCTGCCGCGTCGCTAGTGAACGATCACGGCCAGGTCGCTGGAGGCTCCTTTACTAGTCACATCGTGAAGGGCGCACCGACGCTTCATCCATTTCTTTGGGATAAGAAGAATGGGATGCGAGACCTGGGCACACTTGGGGGCAGTTCAGTAGGAGCGGTAAACGGTCTGAAAAGCGAGCTAGAGAAGGGCGGCCACTTCGCGTTTTTGGAGGGCCTACCCTTTGACATCGCAGCCTGCGCGAGTTCGCCCGCAGGCCGCGCGGAGCGTAATCAGAGGGGCCAGGTTCGGTGGCCACACAAAGGATAGGAGGACGAATTCATGCGAAAAGAGAATTTCACCACCAGCTTTTCGGTAGACCAATCTCCCCAGCAGACTTTCGATGCCATCAATAATGTTCGTGGATGGTGGTCAGGAGAGATCGAGGGCGACACGGGCAAACTCGGCGAAGAGTTCATCTACCGATACAAAGATGTGCACTATTCCAAACAGAAGATCTGGGAACTCATTCCTGGCAAGAAAGTCCTTTGGCACGTGTTAGACAGCCGCCTTAGCTTTCGGAACGAGAATGAGTGGACTGGCACGGACATCGTCTTTGATATCTCTCAAAAGGAAGGCAAAACGGAAGTCCGCTTTACGCACATCGGCTTGGTTCCTGCCTTCCAATGCTACGGCGACTGCTCCGGGGCATGGGGCGTGCTCATAAACGGGAACTTGCGGAAGCTGATCACCACTGGCAAAGCTCAGCCGGACGCATTCGCGTGAAAGCAGAATTGCTTTCTTTCCCGAGTGAAAGCAGCGCCCCGGGCGCTGACGGAGAGAACGATGAAAAGACTTCAAAATGTGGTGCCTCAGAGCAACTGGATGGACCTGACAGTGAAAGCTCCGCAGTAAAGGATTCAAAAAATGCAAATTGGTGTTGATAGCTTCGGAGCGGTCATTTCGAATCCCTCAACACGGCCCTCTATCAGCCGGACGCACGACCCGTATTTGGTCTTGCAGCTCGTTTCGATAGAATGTCATCCTCGTGAAAGAAGCACTATGGCAAAGAATAAAGATTGATCCACTGAACAGAAAGCAGTATGGCGCCGTGTCTGCAATGCTCACAGTCTCCGATATTCCCGCTGCTATGGGCTTTTACCAAAAAGCTTTGGGCTTCGCTAAGCGTGGCATCATGAACGGACTCAACGGGAAGCCGATTCACGCCGAGCTTACACTGCGTGGTACAACCCTCATGCTCGGGCGTGGGAATGCCGCGATGGGAAAGCGCACGGCCAAGACCGTTGGCGCCTCGCCGGCGGGACTCTGCCTCTACATGGAAAGAGTGGACAAAGGTCGTCGACAAGGCGACCAAACTCTGTACCACCAGTCAAAGGCACGTGATGGACATGTTTGGGGGTGACCGCTGCGGCACGATTGTCGACCCGGATGGCTATACCTGGATGGTCGGAACCCACAAGGCTGAACCCACCGCCAGAGATGAAAGAGAAGATGCTCGAAATGATGAGGCAACAGCCGGCGGGCGCGGCCGCCGCCGACTGACGCGGTCCTCACTTGGACACCGAATAACCAGAATTTGTGCCTCCTTCAATGAGCAAGAAACCTCGGTAGCGACTGACGATCCAATGCTATGGGCTATCGACTCCGGAAATGGTAGGTGAACGATGCGGTGACGTACGACTTGAGTGGGAAGCCCGTAATGCGCTCGAAGGGTGATCCTTCGCCAGCGAGCGCCAGAGTCTCTAGAGTCTGGCCGCCGTACCCGCTCGCCAGGAAGAAGTTCAAACCGACATCGACACCCTTGCTTTCAAACGGTCGAATGAGCGCGCCGCGAAATTCCCGCACGGGAACCGCTACAAATCCGTCCCCCAGCGGTTTTCTTCCCACTTCCTCGTATTCTCCCCGAGCCAGCAGGTGAAGCGGCAGTCGGTCGATGGTTCCGAGGATATCCCAAATCAACCGCGGAGCTTCAGGCGTGGGTAACCCGGTAAGGCGGTCGCGGGCATCGGCACGAGCGAACAGGCCTTGAACAAAGCCGTGGCTGAAATTGCGCCGAGCGGTGACCGTAACGGACTTCAGAATGCCAGGTCCGACGTCTTCCTGCAGGCCAGTGTCGTTCGAAATGCGCGCCAGTTGCTGGGCTGTTGTGACGTGTGCGAGCGTCACGCGAAATTCTGTTTGAG
>JBPYDQ010000469.1:0-4007 GCA_051986135.1 Terriglobales bacterium
ATCTGAGCCGCTCAAGCGTAGGTAAAGCCAAAAAACGCGGGGGAAGACCCGCACCGGTGCTACCGTGTCCGGGAACAATTTTGACCTCGGCCCACGCCAATCCTAAGGCTAAAGGTATAGCGACAAAGAGGGTTAGATGACGACGGTGGGCTAGTCCTGAAGTCGTTGAGCCAGTCGAATATTTTGAGCGCTAGCTTTTGTCACCAGAAATGCATCGATTTGACACCGGCAGGTGGCTGGTCGCCGATGTGCACTTGTTCCAAGGAGTGAAACTGGAGAAGTTCATCCCGCCTTTAAAGTCGCCGCGGTAGATTTTCCGGTTAGAATGGCTCGCCGTGACGAGTAAAGCCTCCCCAATCTCTTGCCACCCAGTGGATGCCAACGTGAATAGTCAGGGCCGTTGGTCGTCTCGGAATTGGATCAGCTGAATCTTCTTCCCCCTCCTCGGCTTCCTTACTTGAATGAGGGACGAGGGACGGCCCAAAGCGCCGTCCCTTCGTGGGTACGCAGAACTAATGGCAGACCGGACCGGCATCGCTAGTGAAGGTTCCATTGTCTGAGAACCAGTTGTTCACGCCAATCGGAGGTGCACCATAGAACCAGGAGAAGAACGCCAACTCCTGCAGGTGATAGGTGAAGCCATTGGGCATCGTCACCGGTGGAATATTGGTCCCCGTCAAGGGGTCGCCCACTTCCAGGTTACCCTGACACCCACCAACTTGACCGGTATGACCCCAGGCGGGAGTAGGATTGTTCCCAAAGGGGTCGTCCTGCCACTCGCCCACCTCGTGCGCCATGATGGACGTATCCGCAACGCTAGGCCCGAAGAGCCCTGTAGTATCGAAATCCAGGGGGGAGAACGTCTGGATGGGCCGACTGACACCGTAACTCTTGGCGCCGTGGAATCCGAGGACGCAGCATTTATTCAGGTCGGTGGGGCGGCCAGTCGACATAACTACGTTGTACATCAGGAAAATTGGGAAAGTTGAGGAGTTCACGCCCTGCGAGCGCAGCGCGGGGAGCAGTTGGTTGGTGAGCAAATTTGAGAAGCTATTGATGCTGACCACGCCCAAGGGGCAGGCGGTACCAAAGGCGCTGGGAGCGATCGCCAGGCCGGTACCGGCGGGGATATCTACCACAATGGGCGAAAGGGTGTTCACCGGGCCTAGAGTCGCGTGGTAGTCGGGGCCAATCTGCTGGAAGAAATTGGCGCGCTGAAAAGCGTCGATGTATTGGGTGTTCCCGACGAAAGTGCCGCCGAAGGTAAAGCTGGCGGACTGGAAGATGGGGGATTGCTGTGCCAGGGCCAAAGGAACATTATTGGGAGCGGCCAGGCAGCCGCTGTTGTCGGCGGCGGTGGGATCGAAAACGGTTTGCCCTCCTACGATGTCCGTGACCAAGAACTTGCTGCTGGTCAATACAATGCTGTTACCCACCTTGTGCGTCACGATGACTAGGGGATAACCTGCGTCGTCACTGAGGTCTGGCCATCGCCTCCGTTAAACGGATTGCTGCCAACCATCACGCCGGTGTAGCTGTTGCCATCGCGGGTCGAAGTGACGTTGTAAGTGAACAGCGGTAAAGTGCTGCTGGCGGCCATGGTTTTGATGTTGGCTGGTGTTCCAGCGCCAGCAGGTAGAACCGCAGTGTAGGCTTTTAGTCTGGCTGAGTGTGACCGTGCCTGTCCGAACATGAGACTGCCGCAGCCGATGACCACAAGACACGAGAGAAACTTCAACGTTTGTATCATGTAACTCCTCCTTACGGGTTGGTAATGCAAGGGTTACAAAATCACACAGTGAGGAAGCACAGTAACCAGTTTCACAGCGACTTGACATGGAATTTCTTCGGCTCGCAGTAAAGGTGCGACCTGCGACCTTAGTCTAAGTGTGGCGAACTGACGCTAGTTGGAAAGTCACTGTGCTACAACCGTCTCAACATGACAATCAGGTGATTACTGTACGAGGTGTTTCGGGGTTTCGCCCTTTTCTCGGCGTCTTATCTGAAGTTGTGCTCTGTGTGTCCATACCAAGAATTTGATCCTATTGAAGAAGCGTAATTGGCCGGTGGGAGGGAACGAAACTTGTCGGGTCCTTGGGCTTCCGTGCATGCATAGCAGGGCCCAAGAATAAAGTGGCTTATAGGGGCAAGAGGCCTACCCGGCCGCTTCCCGGTCCGTAGGCAGGCCTTGGCCCATGATGCCCGCGCCAAAGGTTCCATGTTGATCGCGCGTAGAGCGTGGCGCTGACATCCTGATCGCCGGCAAGCTGTGGAGCCGGATCCGAGCATCCCGCGATTCTGCGATTGGCGAAGTCAGCCAGGCTGTCGCGAACGGTTCCGGCGGGTTAAGCCTCACCAAATGTAGAAGTCGGCAGTACTGTCTCAAGCATGTTCGTGCGCCATGGATCCGATACAAATGGCCAAGAATTCTAGGGCACTAGTTTTGAGTAAAGAGAAGACTCAGTCTTCATTGGTCGTTTAAGACAATTATTGGATCGATCCGCATTGCTCGGCACACCGGTATCGAAGAAGCAGCGAACGCGACCACTCCCAAGAGTGCCATTACACTCAGAATCAATTCTGGGTTGAGAACACCAATCCCGTAGATCTGGTCTACTAGCGCGTGGCGCAAAGCAACAGCCGCGCAAAACCCAAGGAATAACCCCAGCACGACAAGGACAAGGGTCTCCTTTAGAATAAGCCGAACAACCCGTTCCCGCGTGCTGCCGACCGCGATGCGAATACCAATTTCCCGCCGCCTTTGTGCAACCAAATAGGAGAGCACTCCGTAAATCCCAATCGCGGAAAGCAAGATCGCAAGTATTCCGAACACGAGTGCAATCGACATCGAGGTCCGGCGAGACGAGAGCGATAGTTCGCTCCGTTGAGTCATGGTCTGGATATCGAACAGAGCAAGATCTGGGTCGAGCTCCGCAAAGCTTGCTCGAATTGTGGAAATGACAGCATCGCCATCTTTCCCGGTTCTGATTGCGAAAGTAAAAGAATTGGATGGGTGCTGGGATTACGGGAAGTAGTATGCACCTTCTAAATTTCCTCTACCTGACAAATCTTCCGTGCGCACCGAATGCACGACTCCAACAACCCGATACCAGACTGTGTGCTCGTCCGTCTTACCTACATTCGCAACATTCGGCTGGTAGATGCGTCGGTCGATTGGGTCCTTATTTGGCCAAAACTTTTGTGCCAGCCGTTCGCCGATAATCACCACTGGCGGCGAGCCTACATTGTCGCTGTCCAGAAAATTGCGTCCCCGCAACAGGCGGATTTGCATACTCTCAAGGTATCCTGGGGTTACAACTACGCGCAGAGGCGAGATAAGGGATTCGTCCGTTTGCATAACGTACCCTTCGGCTAGCATTACGCTGTTGTTATAGTCGCCACCAAACGGAATGGTAGTTGTCGCTCCGGAGGAAAGAACTCCCGGGGTTGAGCGGATCTCCTCAGGTGAACGGGACATGAGCGCTTGCAGTTGAGTCCCGCTTGCATATTTGCTCGCGGGAGCACTGATCGAGGCGGTCACAATTCCTGCGGTGCGGAATCCCGGACCGACCCGCAGTAGCCGGCGGAAACTGACCAGCAATAGCCCGGCACAAGTGAGTAGGGCGAACGCAAAACCGATCTGCGTAACCACGAAACCCTGGCGTACTCTGCGGATACGCTTTCCACTCGTACCGGTTCGTTCGGGTTCGGGTCGAGTAATAACCGACGCCCGCCCTGCATACGTGACGAACGGCACGATCGCACTGCCGACTGAGATTATGACCGTCATCAGAACCGCAACGAGCACCACTGCAAGGTCGACATGAACATCGTAGGCTCGCGGAAAGTCCTTAAACCCAAGGCTCTGCAAGCTCTTCAAGAAGGCGATCCCGAGCACTACTCCAGAGATCCCGCTTAGCCCTACCAGGAACAAGCTTTCCGTTACTAGCTGGCCGGCCAGATTTCTCCGATTTGCTCCTAGTGCAAATCGCGTTGCAATTTCTGTA
>JBPYDQ010000470.1:0-12362 GCA_051986135.1 Terriglobales bacterium
AACCGTCAACTTCTGGTCTTCACTGAGTTCGTCAATGCCAAGAATGGCGATGATGTCCTGCAAGTCCTTGTAGGTTTGCAGTGTTTTCTTGACCGACTGTGCGACATCGTAGTGTTCCTGCCCGACGATGCGGGGATCAAGAATACGCGAAGTTGACGCCAAAGGATCGACCGCCGGACAAATCCCAATTTCCGTCAGGGCGCGCGAGAGCACGGTGGTCGCGTCCAAGTGAGCGAAGGTGGTAGCCGGCGCCGGATCGGTCAAATCGTCGGCGGGCACATAGATCGCCTGCACCGAGGTCACCGAACCTTTTTTCGTCGAAGTGATTCGTTCTTGCAGTTCGCCCATCTCGGTCGCCAAGTTTGGCTGGTATCCCACGGCGCTCGGCATGCGGCCCAGCAGCGCCGAGACCTCGGAACCGGCCTGCGTGAAGCGGAAGATGTTGTCGATGAACAGCAGCGTGTCTGCCCCTTCTTCATCGCGGAAGTACTCGGCCACTGTCAGACCGGTGAGCGCGACCCGCAGGCGTGCTCCGGGCGGTTCGGTCATCTGGCCATAGATCAGCGCAGCTTTTGATGCGGACGGATCGCCCGGCTTGATCACGCCCGACTCGCTCATTTCAAGCCACAAGTCGTTCCCTTCCCGGGTTCGCTCACCCACACCGGCAAATACGGAAAAGCCGCCGTGCTGCTTGGCGACGTTGTTAATCAGCTCCATGATGACGACGGTCTTGCCCACGCCGGCACCGCCGAACAGGCCGATCTTGCCCCCTTTCAGGAAGGGCTGGATCAGATCGATGACCTTGACGCCGGTTTCGAACATCTCGGCCGTGGTGGCTTGCTCGTCGAAAGCCGGGGCCGCACGATGGATGGGCTTAGTCTCCGTGTGTGCGATGGGCCCCAGTTCGTCCACCGGCTGGCCCACCACGTTCATAACTCGTCCCAGCGTCCCGGGCCCAACTGGAACAGAAATGGGGCCACCCAGGTCGATGGCTTTCATACCGCGCACCATGCCATCGGTGGGGTTCATGGCTACGCAGCGAACGCGTCCTTCCCCTAAGTGTTGCTGCACTTCGAGAATGACGTTGATCTCGACCGGCACCCGGAACCCCTCGCTTACTACCTTCAAGGCCTGGTAGATGGGCGGCATCTTGGACTCGACAAACTGCACATCGACGGCTGGGCCGGCGACTTGAACGACTTGTCCGCTGTTCTCTGGCATAGGACTCCAAACTTATTCGGCACTCGGCCTGCCGCAGGAAAGTTCCGCTTGTCCACGCCAGCCCAGAACCGAGGTGGCGGCGTGCTCAGTGCTTCTTTACCCGGCAGCAGCTGCTCCGCTGACGATTTCGATAATCTCTTTCGTGATCTTTGCCTGGCGCACGCGGTTCATGGCCAGGGTCAAAGAGTCGATCATGTCGGTGGCGTTATTCGTTGCTGACTCCATCGCCGTCATGCGAGCAGCGTGTTCGGCGGCTACCGATTCCAGGAGCGCACGGAAGATCTGAACGCCTACATACTTTGGCAGTAATGCGCCAAATAACTCGTGCGGCGACTGTTCATAGATGTAGTCAACATTGCCGGCAATAGAGAACTTGGCGGCATCCGCGTCCATCTCGGTGGTACTCGGCGGCCCGAAGCCGACGCCACTCACCTTGGCCGCCTCGAGGGCCTTCTCCCGTTCCCTGAGATCCATCTCTTCAGCCTGGCGGATTACGGTTTCACCGATTCGCTCTATGGGCAGAATCTGTTCGACAATCAATCGCTGTGCAATGACCGACTTGAATTCGTTGAACAGCACATACACGGAATCGATATCGCAGGCTGTATAGCGCTCAACGATTCGCTCGGCGATTCCGCTCGCAAGCCGATATTCGATTTTATTGAACACGCCGATCTGCTCGCCAACCAGGGTGATACCTGGCTCGGGTGTCGTCTCCCCGCCCTCCTGTCGCGTTCGCGGCTGAGCCACAGGAAACCTGCGCCGAAGAAAATCGCGGCCTTTGCGGCCAATAGCCTCGATCTCGACGTTCTTGCCCGGCTTCGACTCCAGAAACCGCATGGCTGCCTTCAAAATATTTGTATTGAAAGCGCCGGCCAGGCCCTTGTCACCGGTAACCACAATTAAAAGAATATTCCGCTCCTCGCGTTGCGCCAGCAGCGGATGACGGGGCTGGCCGGTCTCCGGATCATAAATTTCGGCGCGCGAAACCAGGGACTGGAGCACGCTCGTGAGCATCTCCCGGTAGGGCCGAGCCGATAGAGCTCGATCCTGCGCGCGCCGCAGCTTGGCGGCCGACACCATCTTCATGGCCTTGGTGATCTGCCGCGTGTTGGTTACGCTGCGGATACGCCGCCGGATGTCGAGAAGATTAGCCATTCGTCTTCAATCTCAGCTTTCCACGCATGCACGAGGGATCGCGAAATTCTTACTTCACTCCAACTTCCTGCCGTGATTCCACAAACAGCTGCTTCGACTCCCTGACCACGGCCGTCATCTGCTTCTTCAGATCATCGTCCAGAACTTTCTTCTCCATGATGGCATGCAGCAGCCCCGGATTGGTTGCATCCACATACTTGTAAAGCTCGGATTCGAACGCCCCGACCTGGTCGACCGGAAGATCGTCAAGGAAGCCGGCAGTTCCGGCGAAAATTATCAGAATCTGTTTCGAAAACGGCAAAGGTGAGAACTGCGCCTGCTTCAACAATTCGACAAGGCGCTGGCCGCGGTTGAGTTGAGCCTGTGTAGCTTTATCCAGGTCGCTGCCGAACTGGGCAAACGCCGCCAGCTCGCGATATTGCGCAAGCTCCAGCTTCAGCGTGCCGGCCACCTGACGCATGGCTTTGATTTGCGCGCTGCCGCCGACGCGGCTTACCGAGAGACCCACGTTCACGGCAGGACGTATGCCCTGGTTAAAGAGATCGGTTTCGAGGTAGATCTGCCCGTCGGTGATGGAGATGACGTTGGTCGGAATGTAGGCCGCGACGTCTCCGGCCTGGGTTTCAATAATCGGCAGCGCCGTCAGCGAGCCTCCGCCTTTTTTATCGCTCAACTTCGCGGCGCGCTCCAGCAAGCGCGAGTGCAGGTAGAAGACGTCTCCCGGATACGCCTCGCGGCCTGGTGGGCGGCGTAGCAACAAGGAAATCTCACGATAGGAAGCCGCATGCTTCGATAAATCGTCATAGATGCAGAGGGCATGCCGCTTGCTGTCACGGAAATATTCGCCCATGGCACAGGCGGCGTACGGGGCGATGTACTGCATGGGCGCGGGCTCGGAAGCCGAAGCGGCAACCACGATGGTGTAGTCCATGGCGCCGTAGTCTTCAAGAATTTTTACTACCTGGGCAATCGACGAGCGCTTCTGCCCAACCGCGCAGTAAATACAAATCAGGTCGTTGCCTTGGTTGTTGATGATGGTGTCAAGCGCAACCGCGGTCTTACCAGTCTGGCGATCACCGATGATGAGTTCCCTCTGGCCGCGGCCGATCGGAATCATGCTGTCGATGGCTTTCAAACCGGTGGCCATGGGCTCGCGCACTGGCTGGCGATCGATAACGCCAGGGGCCAGGCGCTCCAGGGGAATGTACTGGTCGGTCGAGATCGGTCCCTTGTCATCAATCGGCTGCCCGAGGGAGTTCACCACCCGGCCAACCAGAGCGTCGCCAACCGGTACGCTCATGATTCGGCCGGTGCGCTTGACCTCGTCGCCTTCCCTGATCTCGGTGTAGTCGCCGAGCAGCACCACGCCGACCTGGTCTTCTTCCAAGTTCATGGCGATTCCCGCCACACCATGGGGAAAGGAAACCAGCTCGCCGGCCATGACTTTGTCCAGGCCGTACACGCGAGCAATTCCGTCGCCGAGGGTAATGACAGTCCCGACTTCATCGACCGCGATCTTCGTTTCGTAATTCTCGATCTGCTCGCGGATGAGTTTTGTAATTTCGTCAGCTCTGATCTGTGCCATATATTCCGCTATCAGCACTCAGCATCAAGCACCCGGCCAATTCGTCTACTACCTAGCAGTCGTGAGCGATCGAGCGAGTGAATATCACGTGCCGATGTGCCGAGCCCTCACCTAAGTTGCTGCCAATTCTTCCCGAATCCTCTCCAACTGCCCCTTCACCGATCCATCGTAGATCGTACTTCCCACCTGCACGATGGCGCCGCCGAGAATCGACTCGTCGCGGCCGTAGCGGGCGCGTATCTTACTGCCGGTTAGTTTTTCTACCTGCGACTCGAGGGCGCGCCTCTCGGCGGACGTCAGCTCGCGAGCACTGGTGATGTGCGCTTCGGCGAAGCCTAATCGGCGGTTCAACTCCTTCTCCGAATCTTGGACCACCTCTTCGAGGAGCGCGATGCGGCGATGATCGATCAGCACGGCCACAAAGTTGCGCACCGGCCTGGAGATGCCTTCGCGTTTAACGATGGCATCGAGTAGCCCTCGTTTCTGCTCGCCGTCGATAGCCGGGCTTTGCCAAACCTTGCGCAATTCCGGGCTGCTTTGATTAGCCTCGGTAATCGTCCTTAGCTCACGCAAGGTTTGGTTGGCGTCGAGCCGATGGGCGATGACCACATCCACGAAAGCGCGCGCGTAGCGACTGCTGACGGCTGACATAGTTAATGGCCGTCCTTCCCGGTGCCGTTGCTCTCATCCCCCAGCCGTTCCGCAAAGCTACGCACCAGTGCCTGGTCGGTCGTATGGTCGACCCGAATCTGGCGCTCGGCCAAAGCCACCGCCAGGTCGGCCGCGTAGCCCTTCAGCTCCCGGCGGGCCGCCTTCGCAGCCGCGGCGATCTCCTGTTGCGCCACCCGAACGATCTTGCGCCGATCCTCGTCTGCAGCCTCCCGAATGCGGGTTTCCTCCGCCGCAGCTTCCTTCTCCGCGTTCGTTTGCATGGAAGCAATCTCGGAGTCGAGTTTTGCCAAACGGGACTCGATGTCAGCCAGCCGCCGATTCGCATCATCTGTGGCCTTGCGCGCTTCCTTCATCGCACTCTGAATGGACTCGGTTCGCGAACGAAACAGGCCGGGCAGGTGAAGCCGGGACAGCCAAACCATCGCGGCGGCGATAAGCGCGAAATTCAGCAGCATCGAGAGCCAGTAAGCATGCTCCAGGCTCGTTCCCGTTACCCGCGCCACAAATTGAACCGCCGGGGACTTCCTCAACGCGTCGGTTTCGCCTTTCTCTTCTCCCGCCGCCTCGCGGGACTCCCGCGCCAGCTGATTTCCGAAATCAGCCGACTGAGCCGATCCCCGTTCTTCCTCCGCAGTATTCTTCCCCGGCCCTCGAGCACCAGAGTTCTGAGCATGCCCCCAGGCCACAAAGAGCTGGGCGATCAAGACGAGCACGCCGGAATAGATAGCGGCCTTTAACCATCGGTTAGTCATCGGCGCCTCCCGCGCTCGGTTGCGCCAGGGCAGGCTCCAGCACAACTCGAATAATTTCGCCGGCCAAACTCTGAGCTTCCTCCTCAAGCCCGGCTTGCGCCCGGGCCTTTTCCTGAGCGATGCCGGCCCGGGCAATCTCGACTTCTTCACGGGCCCTGGTGCGGGCGTCGGCAAGGGCAGCCTCACGCGCCTCGAGGGCTTGTTGCCGCCGTGCTTGCTGATTCTCAAAGATCGCCTGCCGTGCTTCGCGAAGCCGCCGTTCGTAGTCGGCGGTTCTCTGTTCCGCGTAGGCGATCGCGGCGCGTGCCTTTTCCACCGCTCCTTCGGTTCTACTGCGCCGTTCTCCGAGAACATTGAGCAGGGGCCGATGGACCAAGACAGTGTAGGCGCCATACACGGCGAGAAATAAAATAATTGTGGGTACCGCCCCGAGCAGTAATCCGCCTAGTTGTCTGAGCGTCTCGTCCATTGTCCCGCGCTGATTTGACTCGAGAGTAAAGAGGGCTGTAAAACCAATAAAATTAACATCCTAGCAGGATCCATGTCAATCGTTGCGGGTGCCAGCGGCGCGCGGTCAGTTCCCTTGGGAGACCGGAATTTGGCGGACCGGATCCCTGTCATTACCCCACTTGACTTTCGGTCGGAGGGGGGTAGGATAATAAGTATCACCTCCGATCCAATTCAGGATCGAATGGGCCGATAGCCAAGGAATGTCACCGCTTCTTGGTTGCCGGCCCATTTTAATTCGTCCTACCTCGAATGGCCGGCATATCTAGGACCCCCTCGATTTCGTCTCGAAGAGGTTCGCCAGCTTGCGAATACCAGGCAGAATTAATTATGGCTATGTTTTTCCTTTCTTGCCTTAGCAGCGCGAGCCGCGCCGATGGCCCAGCGGTCGATCACGCCCGTTCAAACTACCCACTCCCGCACTCTGCGCACCAAGGACTCAGGCGCTTCCGCTTCTAATTCGACCAGCCCATCTTTGTAATGCCGGGAGTAGATGCGGGAACCGGCCTCCAACATGGCCAGGGTCTTGCCTTCTCTCTGTGGAACGCGAAGATGTACTCGGCTGAGCGGGTCCTGTTCCAGGGCCAGATCGATTCGATCCAGAAGAGTCGTCAAGCCAATGCCTTTGGCTGCAGAGACATGGATCGTCTGGGCGTCATCCTGGAGGGTGTCACGGCGCGCAGCCGGCAGCAGGTCGATTTTGTTCATGATGCGGAGACGTGGCTTCTTGTCAGCTTCGAGTTCCTTCAAAACCAGCTCCACCTGAACATCTTGCTCGGCCGAGAGCACATTGCTGCCATCGGATATCTCGAGAATCAGCTCGGCGCGTTGCACTTCCTCGAGGGTGGCGCGGAATGCGGAAACCAGCGTGTGCGGCAGTTTACGAATGAACCCCACGGTGTCCGACAGCAACGCCTTGCGCCGTGAGGGCAGTGTGACCGAGCGGATTGTGGGATCGAGTGTGGCAAACATCTGAGAAGAGGCCAACACCTCGGCGCGGGTAAGCGCGTTGAAGAGAGTGGATTTTCCCGCATTGGTGTATCCCACGAGCGCTACGGTGGGCACCGGCACCGATTCTCTCCTCTGCCGCTGCTGGGCACGGATCCGGCGCACGTTCTCCAGTTCGACCTTCACATGTCGGATCCTGCGATAGATTTTCCGCCGATCGGTCTCCAGCTGAGTTTCACCGGGACCTCGAGTTCCAATGCCGCCGCCGAGCTGCGACATTTCTCGCCCACGGCCGGCCAGCCGCGGCAGCAGGTATTCCAGCTGCGCCAGCTCCACCTGTAACTGGCCTTCGCGCGTGCGTGCGTGGCGGGCAAAAATGTCGAGGATCAACTGGGTGCGATCAATCACACGGGTGTGGACAACATCCTCGATGTTGCGCTGTTGAGAAGGGGAAAGATCATGGTCGACGATTATCATGTCGGCAGAAACCGATGCGGCGGCTCCGCGGATCTCTTCCAATTTGCCTCTGCCAATCAGGGTAGCCGGCTCGGGACGGTCCCGATGCTGCAGAAAATCTCCGGCGATATCGGCGCCGGCGCTGGCCGCCAGCGAGCGCAATTCGTCGAGCGACTCCCGTGCGGTGAACTCTGGAACCGGAGAAGCTTTCGAGCCACCGGCGACGCTGGTGACGGCATCGCGAGCAGCTTGCGCTCCCGCTGTGCGCGATCCCGGCGCAAGCTTTGCTGCCGCCCGTGATCGTCTGCGAACGTGATAATCGAGTCCCACCAGGAAAGCCCGCTCGGGCACAGCCGAATCTCTGCCGCCCTGAGCAGTCCTGTTTTTCCCGGCAACTCTGGAATCTGAGCTTCGCAAACGAAAAACGTCCTAGCCTTCGGTGCCTGAAGGAGCTGTTGCCGTCTCGTGCATCGGGGCGGCGGGAGTGGGTGCCGGACGTGGCTCGTGATGTGCCGTCTTGCCCATCACCACGGTTGAGATGGCGTGCTTGAAAATGAGTTGCTCCTGGTTATTGGATTCCAGCACCACCGAGTACTTATCGAACGAACGAATCCGGCCGGTCAGTTTCACTCCGCTCAGCAGGTAAATGGTGATCGGGGTCTTCTCCTTGCGAGCCGTATTGAGGAATGAGTCCTGGATGTTTTGCGCCGGCTTGTTTTCCATGCCGATCTCCTTCTTTGCGTCGCTCATGCCATCAACCTGTTTCCTTGGATGCGGGACGAAGAGTCAGGGCAAACGACGCGACCAGGGTGCCTCGTCCCCTCCCCGGCTGCCCTGTTGGCAACAACGTATGTACAATACGGCCACCGTCCAACATTTTCAACCCAAAGCTCGCGGGTCGGTTCATTTACAATTTCGGCACCGGAACACGAGGCCTTTGTTTGTGTTCGAGTTGCTCCAACCGGTTGGCCCAGATTCGGGCCAGCACTGAACAGCAGCCATCCCCTGGAGGAAGCTATGGGACTCTCTAGTCTTCTCGCGCTGTTTTCTGTTACGAGCCTAACCCCGCCGGAATCAGCGGGAACATACCTGATGATCATGCGGTGGATCCACTTGGTTGCCGGAATTACCTGGATCGGCCTCTTGTATTTTTTCAATCTGGTTCATGTACCTTTCATGAAGGAGATGGATTCGGCCACGAAAGCCAAAGTGGTTCCCAGCCTCCTGCCTCGTGCTATGTGGTGGTTCCGTTGGGCAGCGGTAGTCACGGTATTGGCAGGCCTGGCGTACTGGGGCAACATCGTGGGCGTTGACGCACGCAACGGTAACGGTTCTGCCGGCAGAGTGATGGGATTATTTTTCCTGATCTGGACAATTGCCTTCGCGCTGATCTTCTTCGCCATCATGATCATGAAAATCAACAAGGGACCCATTCTCGCTGCTCTTGTGCTGATTGTGGTCGCTGCCGCGGCTTATCTTTTTGTCGATCTCAACAATCACGGCTGGGAGAGTAACCGCTTGCTCGCGATCGGAATCGGCGGCGGGATTGGCTGGATCATGATGCTCATCGTCTGGGGCATCGTCTGGCGTATAAACAAGAAAATCATTAACTGGACGCGCGACTTCAAGAACCATGCCACTCCCATTCCACCGGAGTCGACAGCTCTGACCCGCATGGCTTTCCTGGCGTCGCGGGCCAGCGCGTGGCTCTCACTTCCCTTGCTATTCTTTATGGGAGCCGCCAGCCATTATCTGATTCTTGGCCGATAGGGGCGGGGAGCGGAGTAGTAGTCAATGACGGAACGAGAATTCGACTTGCGCTCTTACGCTCGCGGGATTCGTCTATTTAACGAGGGAAGATTCTTCGACGCCCACGAGGTACTCGAAGACGTCTGGCGGGCTGCTCCGGCGGAGAGAAAGAGATTCCTTCAGGGCTTGATTCAGGTCGCCGTTGCCTTTCACCATCATTCGCAAGGCAACATGGTCGGAACGGCGTCTCTGCTGAGGCGAGCAGCGCGGAATCTTTCGGCCTATCCGGACGAATTCGGCGGCATTCGGGTGAGGACGCTCGTGGAGTCCATCGGGAGCTGTGGCCAGGCTTTGGAACGAGGATTGCCGCTTACCTCGATTCCACGGCTGGATGAACCTGAATGTTAGAATCGAGTTTCTAGATGAGCCATCGTCCCATCGCGAGTGCGAGTCCGTCTCGTCGGGATCGGAAGCCGTTCGATCGTGTGCCTTTGCTGGACCTGTCGCGGCAATATGGCGCGATTCGCGATGAGGTACTCGCCGCGATTGAGCGCGTCTGCTCTCGGCAGCGCTTCATACTGGCAGCGGAAGCTGAGGCACTCGAGCATGAACTTCGGGCCTTCACCGGTACGGCGGCGGCGGTAGCCTGCGCCTCCGGAACCGATGCACTCTTTCTGGCGCTGACCGCCATCGGCGTTCAGCCCGGCGATCGGGTCATTACCACCCCATTCAGCTTTTTCGCTTCCGCCAGCCAGATCGCTCGGGCCGGGGCGCGGCCCGTGTTTGTGGATATCGCTCCTGACAGCTTCAACCTCAGCCCCCTCGAGGTTCGTGCCCGGCTGCGATCCGAGAGTGGCTTCGCCGCTATCCTTCCGGTTCATCTCTACGGGCAGTGCGCCGACATGGATTCCCTCGGGAACATCGCCCAGGAGTTCAAGCTTCCCATCGTCGAGGATGCTGCTCAAGCTATCGGTGCAACCTGGAAGAACCACCGGGCAGGTGCCTTCGGCGCCGCGGCGGCTTTCAGTTTCTACCCAACCAAAAATCTAAGTGCCTATGGCGATGCAGGGCTGGTCACCACCGGCGACCATGAAATGGCGGAACGTATGCGCCGCATTCGCAATCATGGCAGCCCACAGCGCTATTATCACGATGAATTGGGTACCAACAGCCGGATGGATGAAATGCAGGCGGCGGTATTGCGCGTTAAACTTCCTTACCTGCCCAGGTGGAATCGGCAACGCGAAGAGCACGCCGCGACTTACGAGAGGCTTTTTGCTGATGCGGGACTCATCGTACAGGGAGGTTCAAGCCCGGTACGTCTCCCCTATCGTGACCCGAACGCCGGACACATATTTCATCAGTACACGATCCGCGCGGCGCGACGTGACGAGTTGCGCAGTTTCCTGGCCGAGCGCAAGATCGGAACCGAGATCTATTATCCTCTCCCGCTGCACCTGCAGGTATCGTTCCACTATCTGGGGTATGGTGCCGGAGATTTTCCCGAAGCCGAACGCGCCGCCCGCGAGGTTTTGGCTTTGCCCGTTTTTCCTGAATTGACCGAGGACGAGCAGAGCTGGGTGGTGGAGAGCATCGCCGACTTCTATTCATAGCTAACCCTGAGTGGCCACTCCGACGACAATCGTCACCTCTGCGCGCTGGCTAGCCGCGGTGGCGCGCAGGTTTTTCCGGCTTCTCACCGGGCGCCAATACCCGGCGGACCAGGGGTGTGTTCAATTTGTATTTGCGCTGGACGGCATTACCTTGGCTATCCCTCACCCGCACGGTGAAGGTGGGCAGCGTCCCTTCTTTTTCGAATGGCTCCTGGCCTAAGGTCACAGGAAGCACACCCTCGAGATTCCGCTCACGATAAGCGGTTTCATAGCGATGTCGCCTTCGATTCCAGGTGAACACGCGAATCTGATTGAAGTCGAATGGCATGCCGTCTTTTGCCGGGCCGAGCAGCGTCAGGTATTCGGGCACCTTCTTGTCGCCATCCTGAACCGAATCAAGGACAAAGAACGCCTGGATGCGCTGCCCTTCTGCATACTGCGCGACCTCCAAGGGCACATCTGTATCCACCATGCGGGCCAATATCCACCCAGTGCGGCCGTGGGCATCACGCACCAGCCACCAGTCCTCCATCACCTGCTTTGGCTCCCCTTCCTTTGCTTCGGAACTCGTGGCCGTCGCCGGTACAGGTTGTTTCTCAGCCGTCGCCCGGCTCAGAATGAAAAGCTTGTCGCCGCTCGCCAACTGGTACAAGTGCTCCGAATCCCGCGCCGGCTCCAGGTGGATATTGGTGTCATTGCGAGTTGTACCGGTCGCCTGCACCGGATCCGCTCGGTGCTCCTCGGCCAACTTCTCGACCAGGTCATAGGTTCTCTGGCTGACCAAATAGCGTTGCTCCATCCAACCTTCCATGCCGCTCGAGGTGCGCACCTTGACGAATCTGCGCTGGCGATCGACGACTTCGACACGGTCGCCGTTCTTGACCAGTCCAACTTTGTTGTAAACGGCAGCCAGCTGATCCCGCAAGGCGACCTGGGGAGCGGAAACGTAATTGATTTCGAGTAATTTCCGGCTATGGCTGCAGCCGGCGAGAACGAGAGCGGCCGCGAGCGCCATCGCTCGGAAAAAGGGGGTTCTGCGCGGAACGGAGTTCACGAGGATTTAGAGATCACTATATCGCAGAGAACGAAGAGTCGCGACCACTGGAGATCAAACAGTTAATCTCCGATCCCGCCTCGCTCCGACGATTATGGCGTCACGGTGATGGTATCCGAACCGCTGCCGCTTGACGTGGTGGCCGTTATGGTCGCCGAACCCGTTGACAGCAAGCTCGCCACCCCCGCCGACGGGGTGGAAACAACACTCGTATTGCTGGAAGACCAAGTGGCAGAACTGGTGACGTCGGTTCCGCCCTGGGTGGCAGTAAGGGTAATGCTGCCACCGCTTACCGATAGGCTGATCGTTTGGTTCGGTGAGGTCCCGGAACAATTAGTGCAGTTGACGGTTACGGTTGATGACTGTCCTACGGTGACGGTCACGGATCCGCTGGCCGTCCCGGACGTCGCCGTAATGGTTATCCCGGTCGTGGTATTCGCGATGCCTTTGATCAACCCGCTGCTGCTGACGGTGACGTGAGTTGCATCCGAACTGGTCCAGCTTACATTGCTTACGGGACCGGTTGTTCCGTCGCTGAAGTTTCCGGTCGCTATCAACTGCTGGGTCTGACCAACCTGCAGATTGGGATTCGACGGCGTAACCGTGATGCTGCTCAAAGTGGGCTTAACGAAGAAGCCGCGGCAGCT
>JBPYDQ010000471.1:0-5326 GCA_051986135.1 Terriglobales bacterium
CTCGAAGAGGCTCTGGCTGCCGACAAAAAAATCTTCCTTGCCACTCAGCACGACGCCAGCGTCGACGAGCCCAAACCCAACGAAATCTATCAGGTGGGAACCGTAGTCAACATCGTCCAGAGTCTTAAACTTCCCGACGGCAACATCAAAGTCTTGGTTGAAGGTGTAGAACGCGGCAAGATCCTCCAGGTCACCGAGACCGATGGCTTCATGCAGGCCACCATTCGCGTGGTCCGTTATACTGCCGAGCCCAGCCCGCAACTCGAAGCCGGTATGCAGCGGGTCACCGGACTCTTCGAGCAATACGTGAAGCTTTGCCAGTCACTGAATTACGAGACGATGATTGCCGCTGTCCGCATGGAAGATCCCGCCAAGCTGACCGATACCATCGCCGCCAACCTGCAGCTTTCCATCGAAGAAAAGCAGGAGTTGCTTGAGATCTTCGATCCCGCCGAGCGAATCAATCGTATCGGCGACGTGCTTGATATCGAAATCGAAAAGCTGAATATGGACCGCACCATCCAGTCCCGCGTCAAGCGCCAGATGGAGCGCGCCCAAAAAGAGTATTACCTCAACGAAAAGATTAAGGCCATCCAGAAGGAACTTGGCCGGGGCGAAAAGAGCGAATTCGACGAGCTTAAGAAGAAAATCGAAGCCGCCGGCATGCCGAAAGATGTGAAGGAAAAGGCCATCCAGGAACTGAAGAAGCTGGAAGCCATGCCCCCGATGTCCGCCGAGTCGACGGTCTCACGCAATTATCTGGATTGGCTACTTGCCGTTCCCTGGAAGAAGCGCTCCAAAGAGATCCGCAATATCTCCCGCGCCGAAAAAGTTCTAAACGAAGATCATTATGGACTGGAGAAAATCAAGGAACGCATCCTCGAATTTCTCGCCGTGCGTCAGCTTGTGAAAAATCCGAAAGGCTCGATCCTCTGTTTTGTCGGACCTCCTGGAGTGGGCAAGACCTCTCTGGGCATGTCGATTGCCAAGGCCACAGGCCGCAAGTTCGTTCGCATGTCCCTGGGCGGTGTTCGCGATGAAGCAGAAATCCGTGGCCATCGCCGTACTTATATCGGTGCCCTTCCCGGCCAGATCATCCAGATGATGAAGAAGGCCGCGACCAAGAATCCTGTCTTCATGCTCGATGAAGTGGACAAGATGTCGATGGACTTCCGCGGCGATCCGTCAGCAGCCCTGCTGGAAGTGCTCGATCCCGAGCAGAATTTCATGTTCGTTGATCATTATCTCGACGTGGAATACGACTTGTCGCAAGTTTTCTTTATCGCGACCGCCAACGTGATGCACACGATTCCACCAGCCCTGCAGGACCGCATGGAAGTGCTCCGCCTGCACGGCTACACGGAACAGGAAAAGGTGGAAATCGCAAAGCAGTTTCTGGTCAAGAAACAGATGCTTCAGGCTGGTCTCAACGATAAGAACGTGAAGTTCACCGATGAAGCGATCACCGCCATCATCCGCAGCTACACCCGCGAAGCCGGCGTCCGCAATCTGGAGCGCGAAATCGGTAACGTGTGCCGAAAGGTCGCGCGCAAAGTCGTGCGGGAAGGGCCGGCCTACAGCAGCACCATAACCGCAGAGAATGTGAACGACTTTCTGGGGGTGCTCAAATTCCGCGACAGTCTGGCGCACGAAAAGAGCGAAGTCGGTTTGGTTACCGGCCTCGCTTGGACCGAAGTGGGCGGCTCGATTCTCAGTACCGAAGTCACGGTAGTCGACGGCAAAGGCAAACTTACCCTCACCGGCAAACTGGGCGATGTCATGCAAGAGTCAGCCCAAGCCGCGATGTCCTATGTGCGTTCCCGGGCGCAGCGCCTTGGCCTGCCGCGCGATTTTTATCGCAACATGGACATTCACGTCCATGTTCCCGAAGGCGCCATCCCTAAAGATGGCCCCTCCGCGGGTATTACGATCGCCACCGCGATATCCAGCGCTTTAAGCAAGATTCCGGTTCGCCGGGACATAGCTATGACCGGGGAAATCACGCTGCGCGGCAAGGTCTTGCCCATCGGCGGACTCAAAGAGAAATTGCTGGCCGCCCACCGTGCCGGCCTCTTCGAGGCCATCTTGCCCAAGGACAACGAGAAAGATTTGGCGGAAGTTCCGGAGAATCTCCGCAAGGAGATGAAGCTGCACTTCGTCGAGAACATGGATCAGGTGCTCTCGATTGCGCTCGAGTCTCCTCTGCCTGAGCCGGTTCTGCCCCAGGTCGCAGACACGTCACAAACAATCGCGCCGATCGTCCCCACGACAGAAGGACCATCGGCTCACCAGTAGAGGTGTCCGCCCGGCTCGGCGGTCTCGATTGCGTCCGAGCGAATTCGAAGTTGGCCAGAGTTGCCGCTCTTGACATGTCCGGGTACCCTTCGTAGATTGAGAAGAATCCAACCGGAACATACGCCAGCCCAAAGTGATTGTTCCTCCCGACCGTGGGAAAACGGGGGAGTCTCGCATGTCGCCTGCTGAGCTGAGAGAGGGCAAGTCTACGTCGGCTATCGACCTGGTCAATGCGCACGAGCAGGCCTTTACTACCGGTCTACTGCCATCGCAAGCAATTCGTAAACTCATCGATCAAGGCAGAATCTCCGCCTCTCCCGCGATTAGCGAGGAACAAATTCAGCCCGCCAGCTTGGATCTGCGCCTCGGCGAGATTGCTCATCGCGTTCAGGCCAGTTTCCTACCCGGTCAACTCTCGACGGTTGAGGAGCGCATTCGCGACCTGCGCATGATGCGCGTGGACCTGACGCGCGCTGCCATCCTTGAAAAAGGCTGCGTCTATATCGTGCCCCTGCTCGAGTCGGTGAACTTGCCCGCCGATGTTTCCGCGCGAGCTAATCCCAAGAGCACCACCGGACGCCTCGACATCTTTACTCGCTTGATCACAGACTATGGTGCCGAGTTCGAAGGCGTGGCGGCAGGTTACAAAGGTAAACTGTACGCTGAAATTGTTCCGCGCACCTTCACCGTTGCCGTACGCGCGGGTATGCGTCTCAACCAGCTGCGTTTTGTACGCGGCAAGCCGACCTCTCCCGACAGCGTCATCAGTGCCCTCGATGAGGAGCAGAATCTCGTCTACCTGGATGAAAACAGCCCTATCAAAGCCCAGGTGGATCGGGGCTTGATGATTTCGGTCAACCTGGAAGCGGCCGAGCCTTCCGAGGTCATCGCCTATCGCGCCAAGCGCAATTCGCCCGCGATCGAACTGGACAAGGTCAATCATTACTCGCCTGAAGATTTCTGGGATATCAAGTATCAACCTAAAAACAAGGCGCTGATCCTCGATCCCGGAGACTTCTACATTCTGGCTTCGAAAGAGCGGGTGCGGGTGCCGCCCGAGTACGCCGCCGAGATGATTCCGATCGATACCTCGGTGGGCGAATTTCGTATTCACTACGCCGGGTTCTTCGATCCCGGCTTCGGCTACGGTCTGAGCGACATCAAGGGTACCCGCGCCGTGCTGGAAGTGCGCGCGCATGAGGTTCCCTTCATGATCGAGCATCGCCAGGTGGTGGGTCGCCTGAAGTACATGCGCCTGCTCTCTCGCCCAGACAAGATCTACGGCAGCGACATCGGTTCCTCCTATCAGCGCCAGGAACTTACGTTAAGCAAGCAGTTCCGAAAATAATAAGCTTCTCTGTCCAGTGCGGCGCCGAGACTGGCGGGGGGCTTGGTGCGGCGGGAAACTCCCGCCGCGATTCAGACTGGCGGACGTCCCGGTTGCAACCCACCCCGGTGCCGCGATATAAAATGCTCCCAGCGGAGCCCGCACATGACCCTCGGAACTCTATTTAGAGGAAAAGCTGGCCTGTTCGTGGCCGTCGGCGTAGTGATCGGGCTGCTGATCGGTTTTCCCGCTTACCGATGGTTTTTTGCTATAAGCGTCGGCATTGGGGTTCTGGTCGCAGTTATCTTGTTCCTGTGGCACAAGTTTCGCCCCGTCCGAGCCGAAGACGTAGACGATAAGCACCCCTTAAAACTGGAATAACTCCTCCAGCGATCCGGGTCGTCGAGCTGGCAACCGAACGCCAAAAACTCGAAACTAAGAATTCCCATGCGCATCCTTTCCCGATTTATGGCGGCAGCCGGCGACGAACGCCAGTTCCCGACAACCGATCTGCCCGAAATCGCCTTCCTCGGCCGCTCCAATGTTGGGAAATCCAGCCTCATTAATTCCTTAGTGGGAAACAAAATCGCACGCACCAGCTCGACTCCCGGGCGCACCCGCAGCATCAATTTTTTCGAAATTCGGTGGCCGGGTAAACCCAAGCCGGAGATCATCTTTACCGATCTTCCCGGATACGGCTACGCCAAGATCTCGCGCGAAGTAGCCGAACAATGGCCTGGCTTTATCGAACCCTATCTGAAGGAGCGTGCTGCACTGGCACTTTGCCTTGTGCTGATCGATAGCAACATTCCGCCCCAGGACACGGATCTGCAACTCATGGATTTCCTCCGCGCCGCGGGTAGGCCGTTTGTTGTGGTCGCAACCAAGAGCGATCGCTTATCCGGAAACCAGCTCACAGCTTCGGTCGAAACCCTGTCGCGGACCCTCCATGCCCCCCGCCTGCTGCTCTATTCCGCCAAAACGGGAGCCGGCCGCGACCAGCTCTGGCAGGAAATTCGCGCGGCCGCATCGGCCTTTGCGCAAGCGAACATCGCTTCGCCCGCCCTGCGAAATCGAGGTGCTTAGCCCAGGGGCGGCAACTGTCTCCCAATCCGGGTGTGGAGTATCGCTCTCGGTCTCGGTCTCCTTGTACTCGCTTTTATTGCTGCCTCCCTTACAACCCGAGGACGGCTGCCGACGGAGCTTCTAGGTTCGCGCACTCAAATTCCGAAATAATCAGCGGCAACGCGGCGACCATAACCTTCTGCGGCAGCCTAGAGCTCACAGTTTGTCCCCGGCCAATCGGTCGCAGCCACCCAACTCCGGGGCAGCCCTGTCGAAGCGTATTGCAGACGGTCGTGAGCGGGGCCCTGAACAACCACCTTGTGTTGAACGCTCATCCGTTGCTTTGGAAGCGTTTCGCTCCCCGTCAATCCGCTATGATGGATGCCTATGGCTACCTACCTGATTACGGGAGTTGCAGGCTTTATCGGATCGTCGCTGGCCAGGGCCGTGCTGGCCGAAGGCGATCAGGTACGCGGTGTCGACAACTTTGCCACCGGCAAGTGGGGAAACCTGGCGGAGATAGAGTCTCGCATTGACTTCCGCGAAGCCAATATCCTCGATTTCGAGGCAATGGAGGAAGCTTGCCAGGGGATTGATTTCGTTCTGCATCAGGCGGCGATTCCGTCCGTCCCTAAGTCT
>JBPYDQ010000472.1:0-2597 GCA_051986135.1 Terriglobales bacterium
TGCTCATCGCCGAATGCCGAGAGGATCGTACCGCGCAGCATGTAGCCCAGGCCAACCCTGGATGATGGTGTCCGCTGCTATCGGCACCAGGTGGGTACTCAATCAAGTACAGCCGCGTCTCCCACCCGGGAAGGCCCCCCACAGGTGAGGAACATAAGAGAGTTCGTCGGATAGCGGTGGATGCGCTTTCTGCTTTTGCGGTCATAGCCGACCTTCCTTAAACACATTGGATAGATGCCGCACCGTGCCAGCGGATTCAAGGCCAGAACGCCGCGGGCCCACACAGAACTCCGTCCGTAATCCACTCTGCGTTTGGAGGCATCCTTATATTTGTAGTCGCACATTTCAGCATCGGCTGAAACATGATCGGCTGCATCCGCTGTAGCCTATAGGCATGGACGCTAAATTTTCCCTTGCATCGACCGCCGCTCTCATTGCGGATCCCGGACGAGCAGCCATGCTCACCTCCTTGCTGGACGGACGTGCCCTGGCTGCAGGTGAACTGGCGAGGGCGGCAAATGTTTCGCCGCAATCGGCCAGCATGCACCTGTCTCAATTGCTTGAGGGTGGCCTCGTTAAAGTTGCCCAGGATGGGCGTCATCGTTATTACCAAATCGTATCTTCTGAGGTTGCCCATGCCGTTGAAGCTCTCGGAGTGATCGCGAGCCCACGCAAACAGAAGCCCATCGGAGAAGGAGATCCAATCTGTTATGCGCGCACTTGTTACGACCACCTGGCCGGGGCCATGGCGGTCAGCCTCGCTGAATCCCTCCAGCAACGCCGGTACATAGTCGCTTGTGTAGATAGCGACCGCGAATTTGATGTGACTGCGGCTGGCACGGAATTTTTTAAGCAGTGGCGCATCAATGTAAATGAACTGCGATCGAAAAAGCGCAACTTTGCACGCCGTTGTCTCGATTGGACAGAAAGACGCGATCATATTGCCGGAGCGCTCGGTAGCGCCATCTGTCAGCGATTCCTTGAGCTTCGGTGGATTGTGCGCGATCGCAACAGCCGCATCGTTCGCGTAACTCCTTCAGGAAGGCGTCAGCTTGAACAGTTGGTCCATGTGCCTGCCGCTGCGTGACAGTTCAACTGCGACTGAAACATCGCGACCACTCGTTTTTCTATGTTAAGTCCATGGACGATACGAGAAAAAGTCGAGACTGCTACGAAACTGAGTTCGCAACCATCGAGCCCAAAATTCTGTATTTCGGAACACCGGTCGCGTTAATCAGCTCGATGAACCGGGATGGTTCGCCCAATCTTGCTCCCATTTCTTCCTTTTGGGCGCTCGGCTGGACGATTACGCTAGGTCTGAACACGGAGACACAGACGCTCAAGAATTTTCGGCTGTGTCCGGATTGTGTCATCAATCTGCCCTCGCCGGACATGTGGGAGCAAGTAGAGCGCATAGCACCACTCACTGGACAGAATCCGGTGCCGCAGAAGAAGGCATCGCAATTCCGTTACGAAGCGGACAAGTTTCGAGTTGCCGGGTTTTCGACGATCCCAAGCGAGACGGTCGCCGCGCCTCGTGTATTGGAGTGTCCCGTGCAGCTGGAAGCCTGCGTTCGGAAAATCCATGAGCTACAGGGAGAGGCTCGACTGCAGAATCTCGGCGGAGGTGCTGCAGTGGAAGTAGAGGTCAAACGTGTGCACGTGAGAAAGGAGTTCGTCACTCGTGGTCACCACATCGCGCCCGACAAGTGGCAGCCACTGATTTACAACTTCCGGCACTACTTCGGACTGGGTCAGGAGTTGGGTAAAACGTTCCGCTCAGAAATCTGACGCGGAGCTGGGGTTCGCAAGTGCGCGGCAGACGTTGGAACGCCTCGACGAGCACTTGGGTAATTTTTCCGTTGCTTTAAGGAAAACAAACAAGGAGTAAAGATGAGCGGAAAGTTCTGCATATCCAGTTTGATTGTCAAAATGACAGCCGGTGCGATCGCGATTGCAACAACCAGTGCAAGCTGCTCCGCATCGTCTCAACAAGGCGCAGAGTCTCTTGTCAAGACTGGTTATGCTCCCGTCAACGGCCTCAAGCTCTACTATGAGATCCACGGCGGCGCAAATTCCATGCGCCCTCCGCTCGTGCTCCTGCATGGAGGAGGCGACACTATCAAGACCTCTTTCGCACCGCCGCGCTGAAGCAAACCGGCGGCAGGATCTTCGGCCCAGGCGGCGCCCCGGAATTGCTGGGCATGAAGCCCACGACACTGGCTTCGCGTATCACCGCTCTCGGGCTCAATCGAAAATCTGGAGCGTGATGAGTTGAGTAACTGGAGTATGGAAACGAAAGGCCATTTCCGCTCCCTCTGTGTGTTCGCGGTTTCGTCTCTCGCTGCGTTGCCTTGTCACACTTAGAGATCGCTCGATCCTGGATAATCGTCTGAGCGACGGCTGAGCGGCCAACGATACCCATCCTCGCATTCCTTGATGGCAAATCATTGATGCTCGCGAAACGCACGCTCATCAGGTCCTGTTCGTCAAATTCCCAGTTCTGATTGGCGTAGGTCCGGGACCAGTTTCCCAGGCCGGTCCTGACGATCGGCGGTTTGCTGAGACGCAGTATCCCATGGTGCAAGAAGTCGATC
>JBPYDQ010000473.1:0-2493 GCA_051986135.1 Terriglobales bacterium
GATCCCTACCGTCTGGCGTGCGCTCTCTCGGTATCACTCCCGTACAAGTGAAGGGCAGCGACCATGCGTGAAACCCGCATGAACACTGCCCTTTCCGTGTCACGTGCGCTTGCTTCGTCTCACTCGGCCTCAGTCCGTTTAGCGAATTGACACGGAAGAGGTCGATGGTTCGAATCCATTCGGGCCTACCATTTGTTTCAATTACTTAGCCGCCCGATGCCAGGCGGCGCTCCGTTTTCTACCTGTGATTTCCTACCTGTGTTCTCGCTTCCTGAGCAAGAACCGTGAACCCTTGGACATCTTGGTGGCGTTGGTTCAGGTGCCCTCGGTACTCTAGTTCTCGCAACATACTTCAGAGGTATTTGATCCACCAGGTGGTGCGTGTTGCTTTGACTTTGGCGAACCAGCGGCAGGCGAAATACAGGATCACGATTGAGATTGCCCAGACTACGTACAGAAGAGGGAGGCTCCAGGTGTATCCCTCTGGAGGTTCGGGGTTGCCCATGGGGTGATTGGTGAAGAGCCATGGGCTTATGGATCCCATGCGGATCTTGGAAACGACTAGCGCGAGTGCGTGGATCAGAGGGATGTGAAGTACGTAGAAAAAGAATGGGACGCGTCCGAACAGAGCGATCGTGCGGGCGACGGTGCCGCGGGCAGTTTCTAACAACGGCATCAGGGCGATGATTGGGCCTAGCGTCATCAGGAGGAAATCTAGCGATGCGGGATACTTGGTGCAGTTGAGGAAGGAAAGCAGAGCGGGCATTCCGGGCGAGCTGTCCTGATGTTGGACGCTCAAGTGCCAGGGGCGGGGATCGCCGTACAGATTGAAGCCACGGAGCACTAGAAAGAGTGCGATTGCGACCAATCCGATCGTGAGGCAAAGGCGTGTTCGTTGGGTGGATTCGAGCAAAAGGATTTTGCCGAATGCGTATCCAGCCGCCATTACGCCAATCCACGGGATGATCGAGTAAAGCACGATCAGGTTGGGACCGTTGGGCCCAAATTGCACCGGGCCTGCGTAGAAGCCCACATACAGGATCTTCCACAGGCCGGAGAATTTGCTATTGTTCAGGCCGTCGACGATCTGCCACAGGCGGGAATCGATCAGATTGTGACACGCGATGATGACAACGCCGATTGTCCCGGTGGTGGCGAGAGGCAGTTTCACCAGAGCTGCCATCAGGATCATGCACCAGCCGATTACCCACAATACTCCGGCCATTTCGTAGTGTGCGAAATCGAAGTTGAAGGTCCAGGCGAGGCGGAGGAGTGTGAGTTCGAGGAGGATGAGCCAGAAGCCGCGAATCAACAGGAAGCGCGAGGCATCCGCGCGCTTGCGAGCGTAGAAGAAGACGCTGGTGCCAGCAAGGAAGATGAAGGCGGGGGCGCAAAAATGCGTGATCCAGCGGGTAAAGAAGATCCCGGGAGTGGGGCCCCCGGCGGGGAGGCCAGAGTAGACGCGGACATGGTCGATGGCCATGAGGATCATGACGGCTCCGCGGATTACGTCGATGGAGGCGATGCGGGAAGTCGATGACGGAGTGATGACTGCGGGAGCTGTTTGAACCGTTGTGCTCATGCAGGACCTCCTCGGGCTTGCTTCTGCTAGTGGGAATCCTCGTTCAGCAACGTGACATGTGACCATGTTTCGACGGAGAAGGGAAGAAAAGGTTGTGTGTAATTGCAGCGCGAGGTGCTGCGGAACATAGAAGTGGTCAATGAATGACGGCGGGTTGGCAAGCCTTTGGGCCACCTACCGCTCACGACTTAGGGCAAGCAACCCAGCACGGCGTCCAGCGGGTAAAAGCTGCAGATGTGTTTTTTATTCCGAGGAAAAATCGGGAGGTAACGTAGTGCATTATTTTTGTTCCGAAGCGGGCGGTTTCACCGCGCCGGGATAAATTCCTTCCAGGGGTTTGGAACGCAGCTCGTCTTGAGCGGGATTCGGCAACGGCTTTCTGGGCAACATTTCGTCACGCTGAGCGGTGTTGTAAAGGAAAACTGCCATGACGGTTGCAGCCTGCTTCAGATCCGGTTCGGAAAGACGCTCATAGACGTCCTGGTTCGTATGCGCACTGCGAACTTCGTAATCGCGCGGGTCCTGGATGAACTGGAATGCGGGCAGGCCAACATTGTCAAAGGAAATGTGGTCGGTTGAGCCGGTATTGCGCAAAGTGATGGTGGTGAATCCGAGGTCGCTGACGGCTGGAGCCCATTGTTGAAAGATGTCGGCCACAGGCGAATTGCCTTCGGCAAAGATTCCCAGGAATCGGCCACCGCCGTTATCGGTATTGAAGTACGCGTCGAACTTGGCGTGATCGGGCTTGATGGCGACGCCGGTCTGTAGGCGGAGAAATTCAGGGACGACCTGTTCCGCTGGCTTTGTCGAGTGCGTGACGGTGCCATAGTGGTTCGCGACATAACCTGCGGAGCCGAAGATCCCCTGTTCCTCGCCGCCCCAGAGGCCGATGCGGACGGTCCGGCGCGGCT
>JBPYDQ010000474.1:0-3502 GCA_051986135.1 Terriglobales bacterium
GCTGAGTCTCTGCGCTTCCGCCAGATAGGCTTCGCTTTCACGTAGCCTCTGCTCCGCTCGTTTGTGTTCAGTGATGTCACGATAGATTACGTAATGGGAAATGTAGCTTCCCGCAACCGACAGAAGCCCGCTGACTATCGAGACATGAATGGGGGTGCCATCCTTTTGCTTCCGAACAGCTTCGACGTTGAGGTTTTCTCTTCCAGGACCACGACGCGAGTATTCCTCCGCCTCAGCCAAAAGCTCTTCGGGAACGATTACCTCGTTAATCAGACGCCCACCGCGTTTCCTCCTGGGCATAACCGAAAAGCCTGGTGAATTCCGGATTGACTTGCAGAATACGTGAACTCCCATTGCTTGTGGGAGACGCCTACCAGGAAACCGCGTTGAATGTCGAACGTCGTCTGGTATGCCTTCGTATGTTGCGCGACAGCGCCCACATGCAACCACTCCACCGGCGAGTAGGTAAGTTGTGGCCACGCGTAGTAGAAGTTTCCAGACTTACTACCGGTGTCGAATACATACTCATTCGAGATTGAGGCCTCGATCTTCTTGAACGTCAGTGAAGCCTCACAACCGGGCGCGATTCCGTTAGTCCGTCCAAAAACGCCGCCGATCATAGGCGTGAGGCCGAATTGAACTTTGGTACCCCAGCTGAAGTTGTAACCCGCCCACAAAGACCCGGTGTGTAGGTTCTCATAGTTATAGCGCGCCTCCAAGTGCAGCCAATTGTGGTCGGCGGTGAACACCGGATTAACATACGACGTCCCGTCCGGAATGATATAGCCAGCCACTGCCAAGCTGTACTCCCAAGGCTGCGCGGCCGGCTCCTTGATAGTCGCGAGGCCCGGTGTTGCCTGGCTAAGCGCTTGGCTGCTCGCGCAAACGATTGCGGCCAGTACTGCGAGTTTGTGCGCGGCGCTCATCCTCCGAGGGCGATCGTAAGTCCGACCAGCAAAGCACCAACAAGAACCATCAATGCCCCGACGCGCCATGGACGAAATCCCGAGAAACGGCCGAAGGCGTAGCCGCACCCGAACAGCATGACGATTGCCACAGCGTTTGAGATTCGCAGCGCCAGCCTGGCGTCACCAACAAGTAGGAATGGAATCGTTACCGGCAAAGTGGAGAAGAAGACCAACAGGAAGATGCGGCCAGCAGCGAGCCAGTCCTCCTTGGCAAGCCGAGGATACGCAGGCAGGTCGGGTAATTCATTCAACTTCTGCCGCATCACTCCATATTCGGCCTGCGGCAGCACGGAGGCCAGCAGCGGCGGCAGCGCAGAGCCGATAATCTGGTGTGCCTCGGCCGGGTCGTTGGTTGCGCGCAGCGCCCGCAGTGCGACTAGGCCCTGCCCCTGTTCGCTCAGGCGCGACATCAAATAGAAGAACGCATCAATGATCCCCCACGCCAAATTGCAGCCCAGAGCGCCGATGAGCATCTCGCGGACCTCTTCGCGGCCCGCGCGGATCACACTGAACGAGCACGTGAAGGTGAGCACCATGATCAGCCCGAACAGGATCTCCGAGACGCGCTCCATGGGATCAAGCTCACGCTTGAACGAAATGATCGTGTTTTCCCGTGGCGTGGATCCCGTGGTGCGTGGTGCAGTCATTTCAGACAGACCACCAGTTCCAGAGCTTCACCCTCGACGTTGAGATTCTTCTTGCAGCGGCGGCATTCAGCTTGCCGCAAGTTGTTCATGTGTCATTCGAGCCGCAAGTGTACACGAGTTATCCGGCTGACTACTACTGATCCTGGACCAGTGGCATTTGCGATGACACCTGCAACTCAATCATCATTGCAATGCGCCGATCCAATTGGAAGAAAGTCGCTGTTTTCTTTCCATCCAGCACCTTTGACACGATAGGCACATACTTCTGCCGCAACTGTGTTGTCGCAATGTCCGAGTCTAACCACTGCCGGATAAACAACAAGGACTGGTCATTAGTCATTTTTCCCCAATTGTCGGCATAGTCTTGAATCACTGCGAACTTCTTGTCGTTGATCGCAATTAGCTCGGTAACGTACTGGTCATAGATTGGCCAGAACTTTGTCGCTTCCGCTTCCGTCAGCTTCAAATTCTGCGCAATCAACTGCTTTCTCATCGCCCGGAGATCCTTGCGAAGGAGATCCAAATCCTGGCTTTTGATCGTGGGAGAAGAGTTTTCCTGCGGCGAAGTTGTTTGGGCACCCGCCGGCGCCCCATGCAGAATGAACCAAGCCCCTATCATGAACACGGCAACCAATTTCTTCAAGGTTTACCCCTTAGAGTTTAGAGTGATCGAAACCCGCGCCAACCTGAATATATTTGAAACGGTTTGGTGAGTATAAGGGTCTACTGTGAGGCCGGTCAACTTGATGTCTCGAAAAGCGAACTTTCCCCTGGACAAATCTTCAGGAGAGCAGTTAATTTTGCCTCAATACGTCGCTGCGCCTCGAATGCGACTTCGAGCCTGGAGGCGATCGCCATTTCAGCGGTTTGGGCGATATTACGGTAGTGACGGTTTGCACGCTGCTTCGACATCTGAGTTAGCCGCTCCGGAGGCGAGGTTTCCATAGACAAGCAACAGCAACTGCGAAAGGACCAGACGGGCCCGAAGTCAGCCAGTGTTTACGAATGCTTTCCTTTCATCTGGCCGGTGAAGGACGACAAGATGGATTATTTCCTGATTTTTACTCAAGTAGCTCAGTGCGCTGCTGTGGCCACCCCTGCCTGCTCGCTAAAGCCCACTCTTCCGACGCGAATGAGCTTCGACCACTCCGGACTGTCGTCTGCCGCGACTCCTGCTGCGTTGATGTGCGCCTGAGCTTTCAGTGCGGGCAGGGACAGGCCTCCGGTCACCAGTGTCCCATATTCATACATCATCTCGTCCATCTTCCCGTTCAGTAGGATGCGCCAGTCCCAGCGCACCTGTTTGTGCTGCGCTTCGGCCGCGGCCACCGCGATGTTCGTTGTGCAGTTGTTCGTCACCGCGTTATACCATTCAGGCTGCCGGTTCAACTCGTTTACTCGCTGCAGGTAGTCGAGAAAAACCTTGCGTGCCAGGGCCGGGGTTGCTGTGGTCCTGAACAGATAAACCTCTTCATCCTTGCGGAAGTTCGTCCGCAGCCGAATGACGTCGCGCTCATCGCTGACGATATAGATCAGCGCATACTGTCGGAAGAACCCGCGGATTGCCGAGTATCCCTCCCCAATCACGTCGCGGGTTTCAATCGACATTGGTACATGACCCTGCTCCCCGAAGTCGAAGCTCACGATGGGATGGGCAATCAGCGTAGGCCCCCACCACGTGATGAAGATGTCGGCCCCACGGACGTTCGAAAGGTTGTAAGTTCGGGTCTCCCACTTGCACGTGTAATCCTTCGTCGTGACGTAGTCGCAATTGCGGACATTGTGGATCGTGACCTCGTCACCCTTGATATCGGCCCAAGCAGTTTGCGCGTCATCCGGCTGCCAGTTGCGATAGTACTGTGGCTTCAGCGAGAACCACCAGAAAGC
>JBPYDQ010000475.1:0-4403 GCA_051986135.1 Terriglobales bacterium
TCGCGTAATTCCGGCCGCAGTTTATCTGGCGCTTGCATGAGGCTCAGAACTTAGCACAACCGAGACACACCAGGGAGAGAACCCGAGCTGCATATCAAGCTTATCAAGAGAGGTAATAACTTCCAAGGTAATCGGTGATCAACCGCCACAGATTGGGCCTTTCCGGCTAGCGGGGGTCGCCGAAAAGCTCGCCTAACAGGCAGGGCAGCGGTTCCACCTCGTCGTTGGGCGAAACATGATTTCAGGTTCTCGCTCGCTCTACTCCCTACATTAACAATATTGTCGATCATACCGTTGGCTTCAAACCCCTGCTCTTTGGCCTCCCGAATAACAGCTCCGCCGACGCATCCCTGATTTCGCTAACAGCTTACCGGTCAACCCTTGGGAACCTTCTCGCGGAATCGGGGAGTTTCACTTCCAATGCGCACACTTCCAGAAGAAAAGGCGCGCCGCGCGTAGGGTCACAAAGGTTGAACTAGCCGGCTCCAGAACCAGCATGCGGGTGGAGGTGGCGTAGGGCGGCTCAGGTTCGGCCACTAATATCCCAGTTCTCGCCATAACCTACGCCAAGATGCATCGCGAGCGGGGCAAGTTGCTCTACCCCTACTGCTTCAGCTTTAAGCTCGAAGGGCAGGATACTCCTGTCGAGGTAACACGCGTGTATGTCATAATTCCGCTAATACGCCAGAAACCCCTATAACTCAGGGAACTGCTCCATGTCGCTATCACGCTCGCCTCTGCTGATCTATTCAGCTGCAACCCTAAACTGCGTGGTCGTTCTGGCCACGGTTGTGGTTCGAGGATGGAACTCAGCAGGCATTCATGCCGTGGCACGAAACAGCGCGCGCTTTTCCGCCTTGTGGTTTGTAGTCGCCTTCGCTGCCCCCGGGCTGGTGCGCTTTATTCGCGGACTGCCGACTGCCACGACTCTGCTGTGGGCCTGGTGCGCGGCACACATGGTTCATTTCGCGAGCGTTGCAGTCCTGCTTTTGATTTTTGAACGACAGCACGTCGAGCACGATCGTCTTCAGAATCTTCTGGTTGTGCTTATCGGATCTAGCTTTGTGTTTGGCGCCACCCTGACCGCCGCATCCGATTCACTCCGGCACAAGGTGCTGCACAACATTTCGCTTTATGCAGTGTTCGTGCTTTTCACTCTGGCATTCATCCACAACCGCGTACCCTCATTACGTCTCCTGGCAGTTGCCTTAGGCGTGGCTCTCGTCCTGCGTGTCAGCGCTTACATCAAGGCTGCCAGGGCCACTCCCCTCTCGGTGAGTTCATAGTGCGTCCCGTCGCATTCTACTCCGCCATCTTCGCAATATGTCCCGTCTTGGCACGAGCAATGTCGGCGCAAATACTTTGAAGCCATCTCCGCATTTCAGTATGACGATATGGGGCCCTCTGTTTGTGCGAGCTGGCACCGCCCTGTAGGTTCTCGAGAGAGGCTTGCGCGGCTCTCTCGCCGGGATTCGGTCCATCTCCGGGCGAGACCATAGCCTGCACCGCATAAGAGCGACGGGATCCGTCTCGGCAGGAACGAGACGGTCTTTGGCAATGACGCGATCCTGTTTGCCTGCGGTCACAATCGCACCGGCAACAGCAGAAGCGGGCGTTTGGAGTGATTGACCAGCACCAGCTGATTCGCCTGCGCAGCACGCCGGGATACCGCGGCGGAAGCTTGGCAGGCGGCGTATGAGTTGCCGGATGCTGGCCGATTCGGTCACGATTACTTCCCCGGAACCCATCCCCTTCCTCGAAGGTCAAGAACGCCTCGGGTATCGTGGAAAGTTGCGGCCACAGCTGGAGAAAGAAAGCGATTGCCCTACCGGAGCGGTCCAGCACCTTGTAACCTTTGGACGCTTATCCCGCGTGAACTTGCTCGAATCGAACCGACGTCCGCCAGGGTGGCCTCCAGTGGGGACGACACTCCGACCTTGACCGGCGCCTGCTGGGAGGCCTTTCCTTCACCAGCCGCAGCATCCGGAGAACGTTTACGCGGCGGTTTATTGCAGCATCAAACAATGAAAGTAGGTAGCAGAAAACATCATCAGTCAGCCTCCACGACGATCGTCGATTTCGCGAAGTACCCAGTCTTATTGCCGGGGTCATGCTATTTTTGATGTTGCTCCATGACCACTCGTGGCCATTCCGCTTCGATCCTCGGACCTGAACTCGAGACCCTTCTCTCAGAGCTGTTCGAAAAAAGTGCGGGTGCAAAGTACGACATAAGCGAGCAACAGTTCAGGGAAATGCTGTTCGCGGTCTCTGAGAAGTACCTGCCCGCCGGCGCCGACGGTTCAGACCTGCGTGCCCTGTACTCGCGCCTTCATGTCGAGGAACTTGTTCTGGCCCGCGCCTGCGCCGCTGGCCACGAGCGGGCCTGGGAAGATTTTATGATCCGCTATCGTGAGAAGCTGCACGATACCGCTCTCCGTATCACCAAAGAAGACTCTCGCGCCCGCGAGCTTGCCGGATCAATCTATGCCGATTTGTATGGCACCTCGTCCCGCGAAGGTAAGCGGGTTTCCAAGTTTTCTTACTACAGCGGCCGGGGCTCACTTGAGGGCTGGCTGCGCACGGTGATCGCCCAGCGCCACATCAATGATTACCGCAGAAATCGAAACACGGTGAGCCTGGAAGAAGAATCCGAATCCGGCCAACAGTTTGCTACCCCCGCCGAGTCGCAAGCTCTACCTTCCGATCAACGTCTGACCGGTTCGATTGATGAATGCCTGGCTGCCTTGTCAGCCGAAGACCGTTGCATTCTGGCCTACTACTTCCTCGACGATCTCACTCTGGCCCGAATCGCATCCATCCTGCAGGTACACGAGTCGACGATCAGCCGTCGATTGGAAAAGCTGGTCCGAACGTTGCGCAAGGACCTCATTCTCCGCCTGACTCGCAAGGGTATGAGCCGCCGGCAAGCCGAAGAGGCCTTGGAAACCGATGTCCGGGATCTAGCGATAGATATCCGCAAGCAATTAATGCAAGATTCGCCCTCTCCGCCGTTCCCCAACAAGAAGATCATGCCCGCCCGGGAGAGGCAGGAATAGAGTGTCCCCCATGCAGCTGCCAAAAATCGTCGCCGCCCGGCTTCAGCGGAGCTCTATTTCCGAGCACCCCGATCCCGACCTGCTCACCGCTTTCACGGAACAAGAGTTAGGAGGCAAGGAACTTGAGTCGGTCCTCGATCACCTGGCGGTTTGCGCCGAATGCCGCCAGATCCTGGTGCTGGCTGCTCCAGAATTGATCCCGGAGGCCACTTCTAGCGCATTCCGACAGAGCTCCTGGCTTCGAATGCCGGTCATTCGCTGGGGGGCACTAGGCGCCTCGCTAGTCATAGTCGCGGCGGTAATGCTGGTTCGGAGGGGCGAACGGCCCACACCCAGGGAGAATGTGGCAGCAGCCACCGAGCAGAGCACCGCGCCAGCTAAGCCACCCTCTACAGCCCAGCTCCCGGCAATGAGGGCGGGGACCAACAAAGTACCCGTGCCGACCTCGAACGGTGTTCCTCAGCAGGCGGCAGCGGCTAATGCTGCCAGCGCGCGTGTTGCGCATGCTCCGACGTCAGCCCTTCCGCATGAGTCAGCCGGGCTGGCACCAGAAGTGTCACGAGATCAGCAGCTTAGGGCGCACAGCTCGGCGGTCGGGACGAAAACTGCACCGGCATTTACGCCCCGTCCGACGACGGAAACTGCCGCATCTACCATCGGCGGCGCCGCTAGGTTCACTGATTTCCGCTCGCCCAATTGGAGGCTCTCCGACGATGGCCTCCCTGAGCGGTCGTTTACTTCTGGCCAGTGGGAGAAAGTTCAGGTTGACCACACAAAGGGATTCCGCACCCTTGCCGCGCTGGGAATGGAAGTGTGGGTTGGCGGTTCCTCAGGACTTCTTTACCATTCCGAAGATATGGGCCTGAATTGGACCCGCCTGACTCCGCGCGCCGGCAGTTCTACTCTCTCCGACGACATCATCTCTATCGCATTCGCCGATCACTCGCACGGCAAACTCAACACGGCGGCGGGTCAAACCTGGGTCACTTCCGATGCCGGCAGGACCTGGAAAACACAATAGGCATTTTCGCCTGCTCGCCAATCCCATGGATTTCACTTACGGCAAGTGGTGCGGTAAACCTCGAAGGCTGACTTTTGCGCCTGCTGTCTATTCGCCAATGCCGATGATCTCCCGCTAGTTACGTTCGACACCACTGGAAAAGCCCCGTCCAACGCCCGATTTACCCGACTGCTCTCGAGAATCCGAAGTATGGCGAACCCGCCGCAGCTTCCATTACGCAAGTTACGTTTAAGGAACAGGGGAGGCCAACGGTAGCTTTAAATCGTGGTTTGGGCAGTTTCTGGGGGAGGGCCGCCGAAGTTTCCGTTACTCGAAAGTGAAGAGGA
>JBPYDQ010000476.1:0-2418 GCA_051986135.1 Terriglobales bacterium
AAGGATCGAGCGGGCTCACGCCATACAAAAGAGTTTTCATCAGTCGGGCGACGCCCGTTGCCGCTCCCCAGCCAAGGACGATGCCAATCCCGGTAAGAGCCAAAGCTCCGCGCACGAACATCCATCGGAGAGCACCCTTCTGGGCGACGAGCGCGAAGCGAATGCCGCTTTCGCGCGTTCGTTGCGAGACCGCGTAGGAGATCACGCCGTAAATGCCGATTGTGCCCAACAGAAGCGTCATGGCTCCGGCTACGCATAGCATGACGAGTGTGAACGACGTGCGCGCCATAGACTTAGTGTACAGAGCACCAACCGTTGTGGTATCGGAGAGCGGCAAATCGCGATCCACAGACCAAACGGCGCGCTCGACGTCGCTGAGGAACGAAGCTGATCCTGCCCGTGGCGACCGAACAACGAAGCTTACATAGCGTTTCACGCCTCCTCCCGGCACTATAAAGTTCTTATGAAAGAGCGGCCAATATGCCGAAGCTGGCGGATCCTTGCTGACCCCGTCGTCGTACACATCGCCGGCTACGCCGATGATTTCATGCCATGGATCCGTCGAGCCGATATGGATGAGTTTGCCGATAGCGTTGGCGGGTGAGCCCCAGTATTCGCGAGCAAAATTCTCCGAGACAATGACGACTGGCCGCTTCTCATACTCTTCCGGCCACGTGATATCGCGGCCGGCGATGAGCGGTATGCCCATGGTCGAAAAGTAGCCGGGCGACACGAACTTATTGCTGCGCACGGGAGCCAGTTCTCCTTGGGTGTAAGTGCGGTCTCTGGCGTAGACGGGGTTGGGGTCCAACGTCCCTGACATGGGTACATTCGTGGTAAGGCCAACCGCGCTGACTCCTGGAATGGCGGCAATCTGCCCGCCGATGGCCTGCTCTGCGCGTAGAACCTGTTCTTGATGGGTATCGGGAATCAGCGATTCCGGAATATAGATGCCGAACGATTCGAGCGAACTCGGTTCACTAAATCCCGGCGAGACGCGAGCCAGCGCCCGGAAAGTGCGAATCATGAGTCCCGAGCAGACCAGCAACACCGCCGCCAGCGCTACCTGCACGATAACGAGCACATTGCGGGCGCGGTGACGCTCCCGGCTCTGGCTCAGTCCGCGTCCCCCCTCCCGCAAGCCGGTGTTGACAGTGATGCCGGAGTACTTGAGCATCGGAATCAGGCCGATCGCCAAGCTCACGGAGAGCGCTAGAGCAAAGGTAAAAAGAAAGACCGGCAAGTCGATGCCTATCTCATGCAGCCGAGGCAGACCACTGGGAGCAGCCGCTATTAACAGGCGGAGCGCACCAAAGGCGAGTGCCAGGCCGATTGCGCTTCCGACGCATCCGACTACGAGGCTCTCCACCAGCAGCCCGGCAACGATGTTTTTGCGGTTGGCTCCCAATGCGGAGCGCACCGCCAGTTCCTGCCGCCGTCCCTCGACTCGCACGAGCATGAGGTTCACCACGTTCGCGCACACCACCAGCAGCACAATCACAATGGATCCCATCAGAACCCAAAGCACATTGCCCACGTCACCGATTACATCGTTCTTCAGCGGATGCAGGTCAACTGCGAAGTTTGCTTTTTCAAAAAAGGCCAGACTGAAACCCGGAGAGGGCGGGAAACTACGATTCGCGACCGGAATCAGGCGCTGCAAATCGGTGCCGGCCTCTTCAAGCGTGACGCCCGGTTTGAGCCGAGCGATCGCTTTGTAGATGAAACCTCCGATTGGAGTTTGGCTGCGGTTGAGCGTCATCGGCACCAGTAGCTCAGCTTGGTCCTGCTCGGGAAAGCTAAACCCTTTGGGCAGAACGCCGATGATTTCGTACATCTCTCCATCGAGCCTTAGTGTGCGGCCGACGGCGGAAGGATCGCCGCCAAAGTGACGCTGCCAGAAGCCGTAAGTCACAACCGCGGTCTTCGGCATGTTGGGCAAGTCATCCCGTTGGCTGAAGAAGCGGCCATAGACAGGTTGCACGCCAAGAATCGGAAGGGCGCCGTCCGTTACCTGCAGCGCCGGCACACGTTCGGGCTGTGCTCCTCCGGTCATGCTGTAGAATCCTGCGGCCACCATGCCGATATCTTCGAGGGTTTTGCTCTGTTCCCGGTCGATGAAGTACAGGTATGGCGCGATCCCAAGCTTGGGAAGGTTGATGCCGGGAGCTTTGTACCAAACGCCCACCAGGCGATCGGACTGCGGATAACTGAGCGGCTTGAGAAGTACCCCCTCCACGACACTGAAGACCACGGTATTGGCGCCGATGCCGACCGCCAGTGTTAGCAGCACAGTAGTGGCGAAGCCCGGCGCTCTGCGCAAGACTCGGAGGGCAAGTCTCAAGTCATCTAGAAGGGATTCAAGACGGGGCCATTGCCAAATCTCGCGGCTTTGCGTCTGGACTAAAGTCGGATTTC
>JBPYDQ010000477.1:0-3920 GCA_051986135.1 Terriglobales bacterium
CGATGATCGATGAGACCCTCGCGCGGCAGTACTGGCCTGACAAGGACGCGCTGAACGAATACCTGAGCATTGATAACGGAAAGACGTGGCTGCCAATCGTCGGCGTGGTAAAGCACATCAAGATTTCAGCGCTCGACTCCGAAGCCAACGAAGGCTTCTACTTCTTGCCGGTGGCGCAGCAGGGTAACAACGCAATGTCACTGATATTGAAGACGAGGAGCTCGCATCCTGAGTCGCTAAGAACGGCGATGGAGGTCGCTATCGCCGCGGTCGATTCGCGTCAGCCGATCTTCGACGTCAAGACGATGGAGGAGCGAGTCGAGGATTCGCTGGGAAGCCGACGCTTTGTCGTAGTTCTGCTAGCGATTTTTGCAGGACTCTCGCTGTTCCTGGCAGCACTTGGGCTTTACGCGGTGATTGCCTACCTCGTCCGCATGCGCGTGCGTGAGATCGGCATTCGCATGGCGCTCGGCGCGCAGCGCGGGCAGATTGCTGCAATGGTGCTTCGCCACGGAGTCAACCTTGCCCTGACCGGGTGCGTGCTAGGGCTGATCGTCACATTTTCCGCAGGCCAGGCCTTGCGCAGCATGCTCTATGGGGTAAGCCTGTACAACCCGGTGACTGCGATCGGAGCTTGCGTTGTCTTGGCGGCGCTGGTTTTGCTTGCCAGCTATTTGCCGGCACGAAGGGCGATCAGTATCGAGCCGGTGGAGGCGCTGCGAGAGGACTAGATGGGTTTGCCAGTTAGTCTCGCAGTTCGGTCGGTTAAGTGCTTAGTACCCCCAGATTCCAGACTCGCTCCTCGGGAAGGGCTGACGGAATCCCGGTCGAACAACTTAGGGATAAGAGGCGCGAAGACGGACGGTCGGGCGGCCTTTCCGCGCGTTGAAAACACCGCGGTCTCATGAAAAGCGCGAATGCGGCGAGTGGTGATCGAACCGCAGTTACCACCCCCGAAGGGCCGAGTGCTCGCCGCCTCCCCAGGCGACCGTACGTTTTTTCTGAAAGGGGACTCAAGCGCTTTCCTTTGGGGGAGGTGTCCGGGGAAAAGTGGTAGGCGAGCGTCGAGTCCGCAGGTCGGCGGCCGGCGGCGGTCTTTGCGCTTGGCGTGACCGCAAAAGGGAATTCGAAAGTTTTGCCGAAGCAAACGAAACCTTGGTCTTGCCGTGGCTACGTCATGAGGACGACAAAACTGACGTACGGAGTGACTATGGGAAGGGAATGACGAGAGCCCGGGGGACCAAAATCAGGAGTGCGCAAGAGAGAAGCAAACCCGATAGCCCTACCGCGTGCATGATGCGCCGGCCTGGCCCAAAAGCCGCTGAAAAGACAAAAAAGAGCGGCATGCTCGAGGTCAACCAAGTTGTCATTGTTACCGAGACTCTTTCCTAAAAGATGGGTTTCTATGTGCATTCCTGGAGGTTTTGATGAAAGATCTGTGTGCTGTCGGGTTGGTTACGCTCTTTCTGATCGCCGGGATTCCACTCAGGGCTCAGAGGGCTGAAGGACGGGATGTTGAGTTTGGCATAAATGGGCATCCGTTTAGTCCTGGATCTTACCGCGACATACCGCTTGATCAACAAATTGACCTGCTCAGGCGGCTCCATCTAAGAGCTTATCGTGTCAATGTAAACCCCGCAAATATTGACGCGTCTGCTCGGTTGTCACAGCTGATTTCCGAGGCGGGGCGTCACATTCGCGTTTTACCGGTCATCGTACTGCCAGCAAAAGAATATTCTGATGAGGACAGCGCTTATGATGCCGCGAAAGAGGCAATGTACCTGCTGGCCAAGCAATTCGATTCCAGTGTGAGTGTGTGGGAGCTTGGCAACGAGTACGACCTGTATTGCGTAAAAAGTGCCGCGGATGGAAGCTCGCCCGCCGATTACGACCCAGCAAAGTATGCGGTCGTCAGGGGACTCATCAAAGGGATGCTGGCGGGGCTTCGAGAAGGCAGTCCTTCCTCGCTGAGCATTGTTGAGACCAGTCAGCACACGCCCACCTCTCTGGACAGCGGATTCCTGCAGAAACTCATCCAGGATGGAGTCGTCTTCGACATTACTGGATACCATTACTACAGCCGAAGCGGCCGGGTACCCACCGGCGAGGACGGGAAAAACTCGCTGGAGGTGTTGCATGATAGCTTCCATAGGCCGATCTGGATTACGGAGTTCGATGAATCGGCTTTGAATTCGAAGGTCGGACCCAATGTCGACCCGAGAGAGCAGGGGAAAGCTCTAACGTTTGCACTCACCGAAATTACGGCAGATTCCGGGCGTTACGATGTAATAGGGGCCGACATCTATGAGCTTTTGGACGAACCTAACCTCCTAAACAACCCTGCCGTGAAACCCAACCAAGCTGAATTTGGAATTCTGCATGCCAACGGCGATATGACCGATGCGTCCCGCGCCGTGGAGGAGTTCTTGCGCGGAAATCGAAATATTCGGCCGTCACAGTGGTGAGGGATACCAACAGTGAGGTTCCCGCCAGCGCTTGGAAACCCGCAAAAGACGCGGGATTTCCACATTGCCCCACCCACCACGGCGGCTGGGCCGGGTAACCGACAAAAATCAAACCCGCCAAAATCGCCGGGCTCGTCGGATTCTTGCATAGAGCGGAATTTTCTCTTGGCCTCGTGGAAGGCAGACGAGTGGGGCGGTTTTGACTCTGACGGACCTTTGGAACCTCGATAGGGAAATTGTCGGAGCGATACACGCGGATTTTGTTCGTGCTGCCGAATAATTCCGCGTCTCACACTACTGACTGCTGCTGCGCTACTTTACCCAGCTATACACGCTATAATGCCGCGCAAGATTTTTTCTTGGGGGAAAGAATGCAACGATTCCGCACGGTGCTGGTTTCCTGCTTTGTTCTATCTTTGCCGTTAACAACATTGGCCCAGAACGCCGCCCTCACTGGCTATTCGCAGCAGTCTTCCACTGCCGAGCGCGACTGGGAGCAGAAGTTCCGGCAGATTCCCTCAGCCGAAAACATCCGCCAGTACAATCGGCGCCTCTCTGCCCGCCCCCACAATGTTGGATCGCCTTACGATAAAGACAATGCCGAGTGGATTCTCTCCCAGTTCAAAAACTGGGGACTCGACGGTCACATCGAGACCTTTGAAGTCCTTTATCCCACACCGAAGTCACGCAAACTCGAACTTCTCGGTCCGAAGCCGTACACGGCAAAGCTCGCCGAACCTCCTGTCACTGGCGATCCGACATCGAGCCAGCAATCCGAGCAACTGCCTACCTACAACGCTTACTCGATCGACGGCGACGTAACTGCACCACTCGTCTACGTCAACTATGGCATCCCTGCGGACTACGAGGAACTCGATCGCCTGGGCATTTCGGTGAAAGGCGCGATCGTGATTGCACGCTACGGGAGTTCCTGGCGTGGCATTAAGCCGAAAGTGGCCGCCGAGCACGGCGCGATCGGTTGCATCATCTATTCCGATCCGCGCGATGATGGCTACTTCCAGGGCGACGTATTTCCCCAGGGTGCGTATCGAAATTCCAATGGTGTGCAGCGCGGCAGCGTGATGGACCTGCCGGTGTATCCTGGCGATCCGGAAACTCCCGGGGTTGGCTCGACGCCAAATGCAAAGCGTCTCGATCGCAGTGAGATCAAGGTTCTGACGAAGATTCCCGTGTTGCCAATTTCGTATGGTGATGCCCAACCGCTGGTGGAGCAGTTAACCGGTCCGGTGGCTCCAGAGGGATGGCGTGGTGCTCTGCCCATCACCTATCACGTCGGTCCGGGGCCGGCCAAAGTCCATCTAGCGGTTAGCTTCAACTGGGATCATAAGTCCATCTACGACGTGATTGCTCGCGTCCCGGGCTCCACCTATTCTGACGAGTGGGTGATTCGCGGCAATCATCACGATGGCTGGGTGAACGGGTCGCAAGATCCTG
>JBPYDQ010000478.1:0-4514 GCA_051986135.1 Terriglobales bacterium
GCAACAGCACAGACCTCAAGAAAGTTCCTCTCGTCTACCAAGAAGGACTCTTTTGGACAGTTGTCCACACTCGATTCCGCGCTGTCGCGTCGGCGGCCACGGCCGGATTTCGTAATCGGAAAGGCAACCACTTGTGGTGTTCATCAGTCCGTTTTGTCCAAGCGGCAGCGCGGCGTTAAGAGCCGACGCCGCGGAATCCGCAGTTTGCGGTTATCTCGCGTGGATTGCCTTAGGCGTGCTGGCTGTCAATGCAATTTGGGGACTCAGATGGGCAGACCCTGTGGCTGCGTGGGCGTTGTTGCCCCTCATCCTGCGTGAGGGATGGGAAGCGATGCAGCACAGCGACCGGTTGAGGTCGGCTGCTTAAGAAACAGCGCCGGCACATGAAAGAGCGATCCCACTCACCGTATTCTCGCAGGAACGCGCGGTGACTGTGCCTCCGCTGTGACCAAGACTAAGACGACAAGACACAGGGAGCGATTGACCATAGAGCGGTCTGTCTGTGCACTTTGGATGGCAGGCAGCTGTATGACCCATGAACCGTTGCGCAGCCATTCTGCGTTCGATGACGCCCGGGACTCTTTGCTCTACGCTTCTTTCAGCCCTCGCCCCGCGCCTCACGAGTTATCTTTGCGCTTTGCCATCCCTGTACACCTGCACATCTATCGCATTGAAGAGGACTTCCACGTCCCAGTGTCGAACATGCTCGACGCGAAAAAAAACCGGGGCGCGTGTGCGCGCCCCGGGGCAGTCGTCTCGGAAATCAGAAGGTGAATTTCAGTGCCATCTGGAGGGTTCTCGAATTGCTTGAGAAGGCTTGGTCAGGTCTATTGAAGATGGCGTTCGATGGATGCAAATAGTTGGTTGCCGCCGCGCTGGTGAACCCGATCGAGTCCACTTGGTTGAGCAGTCCCGGGGTGTACTGCGGATGATTCAGGACGTTCAGAAATTGTGCCTGGAATTCAAGACGCATGCGTTCCGTAAAGTTGAATCTCTTTCCAGCCGTGACATCCAGGTTATCGATGGGTCGCGTCTGGAGGGTGTTTCGGCCGGAGGTGGCCAGCGCCCCTTTTCCAGCAGTGATGTACTGGGCATTTCCGTTGTTCGCCAAGTAGGCAACTATGTTGGTGGGCGAAGCTGCGCATGACGCACCCGCGGGAAGACTGCTATTGCAAAGTGCCGTCACCCCGGACCCAGTTCCTGGAATCCCCATGCGGTTAAACACAGCCCGATCTCCCGCGGAGTCGCCGTTCAGGTTGGCGTCGACCCCGCTTTGCACGTCTGCAGGTTCACCCGTCTGGAGTGTATAGATGGGCGCAACGAGCCAGTTGCCCAACACATTCTTTCGCAGCCAGTTGCCGTTCTTGAAATACGGCAGGTCATAGTAAGCGGCGATACTGAAGCGGTTGCGGTGATCGAGCGCTGACGAGCTCTTGTCCGCGTTTATGTTTTGGAAGTCCTGCGGGCGGCGCGGGGTAATCACAGTGGAGAAAAAGTCCGCTGTGCTGTTGTCAATGGTGTGGCTCCAGGTGTAGGCGGCCAAGAACTGCAGGCCGTTAGAGAATTGTCTAGAGCCCTGAACGGCGAGGCCGTTGTAGTCTGACCAACCGTTCGGCGTGAACTGAACAATGTTGGTGGTAAAGTTATTCGCCGCATAGGCCGGAAGAATTCGCGGTCGGGCCGTGATGCTAGACAGTGTGTTGCTCAGCGAGTCCAGAGTCGCCTGAGAAGGAGCCGTCAGATACGTCGGTAAGAAGTGAGTCGCATCAACCCTGGATTGTACGTTGATACGTTCTTGGGTATTGAGGTGAACCCCACGAGTCCCGAGGTAACGTACCTCCGCCGAGTATTTGGATCCGAACTTGTGCTGGACGCTAAGATTGTATTGGATCGAGTAAGGATCTTTCTGATCCACAACTACATGGTTCGCGGTGGCAGCTTGTTGGGCGGCGATGCTTGGGAAGGTTTGGATGCCGCCGCTACTCGGCTTGATTCCGCCGTTCGCCAGGAAGTTGTTGATCACCGGCGGTTGCGGTTCATCGATCGTACCACTCAATTGTGGAGGCAGAGACAGAATGCCAATATTGTCATAAAGAACGTCATAGCCCATTCCAAAACCTGCTCGAATGGAGGTATTCCCGCTTGATCCGGGGGACCAGGCTAGACCAACCCGCGGCATGAAGTTGGTTTTGGGTGCGCGTGGCTCGCTGAAGTCGATCAGGCCCGGAACACTCGCTGCGACATTGAGTTTCTGAGCCCTCTCTCCGAAAGGAATGGTAGTGTATTCGTGACGCAGGCCGAGATCCAGCGTCAGGTTTTGTCGGATTCTCCAGGTATCGCTGGCGTACCAAAAAATACCAATTTGGTCGCCGTAATACACGGGGTTACCCAAACTCCGTTCTGCAAGATTGTCCGGATTTTGGTCGCGCAGGTAGAGGTCCACGGTGTTGTAGTCATAGTCGCCGCGCGCCCGCTGCGTGAAGGATTGCGGCGAGATAAACTTGCGAGCCTCCATTCCCAGTTTAAAGGTGTGCCGTCCCCTACTCCAGGTCACGTTATCGATGGCTTGATAGAGGTTTTGAATCGTGAACTGCGGAGCGTTGGAGTCAGGCCCGATCTGCAAGCCCAAGTCGAAGAAGAGCAAGTTTGGAAAACTGTCCAGCCCTGGGAACTGAAAGTTGCCTGCGGGGGTAGTATTGGCGAAGCGGTTAAAGGCCACGCGCAACTCGTTGGAGAGACTGGGATTAAAAGAGTGATATTCGGCGAGCGAGGCCAGGTGAAACTTGGTAGGAGCCGAGAGAAAGAACGCCGGCAGGTTGGCCGCAGCGTCGATTCCCACAGCGCTGTTGTAGATGTACCGGCCCCGCAATTGATCGCTGGCCGAGATGTCGTAGTCCATCGACGTGGTCAGGTACTTGAAGTTCGTATAGTTTGGCGCTTGCACTGGGATCGTCCCCACCTGCACCGGCGTGAATCCTCCCGCTGCGTTTGGGTTGGTGACGAAGATCGATTTCGTGGTGTTTGCGTTTCCGGCAGGGTCTTTGGCTGGAACGTTGTTGCAATTGCCTCCGGTGGGAGCATTTCCCGCGTACTTCTCAAGAATTCCCAGGTTTGTCGAGGAAATATTCGGAATTGATTGAATAGTGGTGTACCCCGCTGCAGTGGGTGCGCACAGGCCGCCGGCTGCGACGCTCGCTTGCCCTCTCGTGCGGTACTCGAAATCACCAAAGTAGAACAATTTGTTCTTGACGATCGGGCCACCCACCTGCCCCCCGTATCGATTGTCGTCGAAGCGTGGGTTGCTGGCACCTGGGCCAAGAGCTTGAATCACAGACTGATCGATAGCATTGAAGTTCCGGTTCTGAAAATATCCGAAGGCCCCACCGTGAATGTCGTTCGTGCCGGTTTTCACTACGGTATTGAACTGACCCGCGTTCGAGTGCCCGAATTCCGGGCTGAACTGATTTGTCAGGGCCGAAAATTCCTGAACCGCGTCGTTTGGTACGATGACCAAGGGACCCGTCACGCTTTTGTTGTTGTTGTCGACGCCTTCGATTGTAAAATTGTTGTCGCGCGGCCTCTGACCCCCAACCGCAGGACCGGTCCCAGCTCCTACACCGCCACTTGTGCTGACCCCCGCCTGAAGTAAGGACAAATTCAAGACTCCCAAACCTTGAGCAGCAACGGGCAGGTCCGTGGTGACCTTCGTATCGTAAGTCGTGTCGATGTGCGCGCTTGTGGTGTTAATCAGTGGTGTTGCTCCCGAGACTTCCACGGTCATTGATTGCTGTCCAACTTCCAGAGTAATGGTAATGGATTTGGTCTTGTTCAATTCCACAGCAAAGTCCGTAATCGTGGTAGTCGCAAAGCTCGCCTTCTTGGCGCGGATGTTGTAGGTGCCCACGGCTAGATTGCCGAAGCGGAACTCCCCTACGCTGTTTGCCATGGCGTTGGTCTTCACCCCCGTCGCCATGTTTTCCATTTCGATTGCGGCATCGGGTACTGCGGCTCCTGATTTATCGACCACGGTGCCGACGACATCCCCGCTAATCGCTTGTGCGGACAGTCGACTGGCAAGATCGAAGCCCATCAGGAAAACGACCGCGCTGAACAGTAGTACTAGCTTTCTGCAAGCTTGTCTCACAGAACCCTCCCCCTGTTTACAAAAAATGAAGAATCGCTTTAGGTTCGAGTTTTGGATGAACCCGGTGAAGCTATTAAAAGCAACGACTTAGTGGAGGGAGAAGCAAGGAGGTTTCCAATGTCTCGGTTACTAGGCTTTTTCTAAATAGATGCTAACTTGTTTGTTTCGCTGCTGGTACTAGGACCACAACGTCCAATTTAGGTGGTCTTTATTCCATTAATTGTAGCCCAATCCGAGATCGCGTAGGTGTTTACAGGCGACCTAAAGCGGCCTGAAGGTCCCATGTGCTTGGCGACGTGGGACGCTTGGCCGAAAATTAGCGATGATGTTTTCTACGTGATGGTGGATGCGAACGTCAATGTGAAGAGGC
>JBPYDQ010000479.1:0-10293 GCA_051986135.1 Terriglobales bacterium
AACTAAGGCTAGTTCCAACAGTTTCGGTGTGAAATTTGACTATCACCCGAACTCCAGCAATTCGATCGCAGTGCGCTATATCTTTGGCGACAGCTTTCAGAGCGCTCCCCCTTTCGCTGGCTTACCGGCGGGAGGAGCCGGGCATTCGGCGGATATGTTCAACTCAGTGGCTCCCTCGCGGGCGCAGATGGCCGGGGTGAGTTGGACTATCAATTTTAGCAATAACAAGATTCTCGAAAGTCGATTAGGTTATACGCGGTTCGCCCAACTGCTCGGAGTAAATAACAAAATCGATCCTAAGAGCCTGGGAATGGATACTGGCCCCCTAGCTCCGGCTGATTTCGGAGTGCCGTATGTATACATGCTTCATCTCGGCTATGGTGGCTACATCGGAGGCGTTCAGGGCTATCCTCTTGTGACTCGGCCGGATGCCACTTGGGACTGGTCGGAACATTTCTCCTGGGTCAAGGGGAACCACACTATAAAGTTGGGTGGAAATTTCCAGCGCGCGTATACCAACAGCATTCGCAACGACGCCCGTTCGGGATTGACGCTGGGATATTTCAGCTATTACGCGCCCATCACTGGCGGCGTTCAGGACGACGTCGAGCAGTTGCTTTTAGGAAAAGCTGATTTGGCCAATCGCAGTTTTGGAAATACGCACCGGCACATCACGCAAAATTCTGTCGGTTTCTATGTCCAGGACGACTGGAAGATTAAACCGCGCTTCACCTTAAGTTATGGCCTGCGCTATGACGTCGACGGCACTATGCGCGACAGCAACAACCTGGAAGCGAACTTCATTCCTGGACGCGGGCTAGTACAGGTTGGCCAAGGAATAAATGGCATTCACAATGTTGACTACGGCGATTTCGGCCCACACCTCGGATTTGCCTGGGATGTGTTTGGCAATGGCAAACTCGCGCTCCGCGCAGGATATTCGCTTACTTACGATGTACCCAACTTTGGGGCCCTGGCGTCACCATATTCGTTTGCCCACGCTCATACCGGGGTATTCACCGAGCCCAATCTAAACTTCTTCAATGTTTCGAATGGTTCGGGTGTGGGCGGAGGTGTTCCGGACGGGTTCACGAACAACAACCCCAATGCTCCATTCTATTACTCTCCGAACGATCCGCGCTCGACTTGTTATGATCCTGCGACCGGAGTTGGAGACTATATTTGTTTCGATTCCGCGGCAACTGGCGTCCCGCTTTTTGGTTCGAATCCAACCGGTACGCCACCCTTCAATGCTTTTTCGGTCGTGAGCAACTTCAAGACTCCGCGTTATCACAACTTCAATTTGAGCGTGCAGGACGAATTGTTTCGCAACAATGTTTTAACACTAACCTACGCGGGCCAGCGGGGTAGAGACCTGGTCATCTACCACGACTTGAACGCTTCGCCACTGGGAAGCCCGTGCAACAGTGAAAGCAGCTGCGACAGCTTCCGGCCGTTTGCCACCGAGTTTCCGACCCTACGCCATGTGATCCAGGCGACCAACGCGGCTCAGTCTCAGTACGACAGCCTGCAGGTTTCCTACAATCAGCGCGGCTGGCACGGTCTCGATACGCAATACAACCTGACCTGGAGCAAGTGCTTCGACTACAATTCAGTGAACCGTGGCGGTGCCGGAGATTATCCGCAATTGAACAACATCAACCCCGTGGGCAGCACCGCACCCGCGGTTGCCAATTTCCGCAACTCGCGCGGGCTCTGCGATCATGATGTAACTTTGAATTTCAATGCAGGCGGAGTGTATTCGTTTCCAGCGCTTCCCCATGTAGGAAAAAGGTTAGGGGAGGGTTGGCAGCTCAGCACAATCTTTACCGCTCTGAGTGGGCGCCCGTTCACGCCCTTATTGACACAAGGCACGGATCCTTCGGGACAGGGATTAATCGGCGCCAGCATCCGCGCCGCTTATGATGGGTCTCCAATTCAATACAACCCGCGAAATTCCGATCAGTATGTGGTCGAAAAATATTCCGACGGCACTCAATTCGATCCTTGCGGCAGAAATGGTGTTGGAACACCGCTCTCGCCCTTCTACATCCCGTGTGCTGGTCAGGTGGGTAATGCGGCCCGCAACATGCTGCGGGGACCCGGCTTGGGGCAATGGGATATGTCGCTCATTAAGAGTACTAGAATCACCGAGCGGTTAAACGTACAGATCCGCTGGGAAGTTTATAACCTATTCAATCGGGGGAATTTCTACTATCTCCCCAACTACACGCTGGGCGCATGCACAGCCCTGATTGCAGGCAACTTGTGCTCGCCCACTTCGGGTACCAGCTTTGCCCAGATCACCAAGACTTCCGATGTGGCCTCTGGGAACCCGGTCATAGCGCAGGGCGGACCTAGGAACATGAACTTCAGCCTGAAATTCATATTCTGAGGCCAGTCGCAGCAAAGATTCAGGGAGTCTGCCCATGGTAGACTCCCTTTTTGTTGCCTATGCGGTTTTTCCGGTACCTAATTGTATTTCTATTCCTGCCGGCTTGGCTCGTCTCTGCAGAGACCCGAAGTACGCATCCTGCGCATCCAAACATCATCCTGATTACGCTGGACACCACCCGCGCCGACCGCATGGGATTTTTGGGATCGAAGAGGGGGCTCACGCCAAATCTGGATGAACTGGCGCGTCAGGCGGTCGTGTTTGCCAGCGCTTATTCTCATGTGCCGCTAACCACCGCATCGCACACAACCATCCTGACCGGGACATATCCACAGTTCAATCACGTAACCGATTTCGGAATTCCTCTGAGCGAGCGGCTTCCTTATCTACCCTCCATTCTTCATGAGCGGGGATACCACACCGCTGCATTTGTCGGTTCCCTGATACTCGACCCTCGCGATGGTACCGCTCCTGGCTTCGACCGCGGGTTTGATGTTTATGATGCCGGTTTTCACCTGCGCACGCATGGTATGGACCGCTACCAATCCGTCGAACGGCGAGCGGTAGTGGTCGTAAATCGCGCCCTGGGATGGTTGAGTCAAAATCACCAGGGTTCCTTCTTCCTCTGGGTTCATCTCTATGACGCGCACGATCCCTATGACCCACCCGCCCCATACAAGCAAAGGTACGCGTCACAACCCTACGATGGCGAGATAGCCTACGCCGACTCAGCTGTTGGTCAGTTGCTTCGAGCACTGCGCGCCCACGGCCTCTACGACGACGCATTGATCGCGGTGATGGCGGATCACGGCGAATCGCTGGGAGCGCACGGCGAGAGTACACATGGCGTCTTCCTCTACGATGAGACGCTGCACGTGCCGTTGGTGATCAAGCTTGCTGGAAATAGGGCGGCGGGGCATAGGGTCGCGACACAAGTCGGCCTGGTGGATGTTGCGCCGACTATTCTGCGCGAAGCCGGATTCCCAATTCCCCAGGAGATGCAGGGCGAGCCTCTCCAATCCTTGTTCAAAGCGAGCGCCGCGGCATCAAAATCTTTAGCTGGCGCTGGCGAAGACCGGCCAGCTTATGCGGAGACCGACTATCCTCATCGCGCCTTTGGCTGGAGCGCGCTGCGGGCGCTGCGCAGCGGAAAATACCTGTACATAGAAGCCCCGGAACGCGAGCTGTATAACCGGACTTTGGACCCCGCCGAGACGCATAATGCTGCAAGCGCCAGCAAGGCCGTCGCGGATACGCTGGCATCACAACTGGACGAGTTCCGCCGCAACACCCGCCAGTCCCTTATCAACCTTGCACCCCCCGATGCGGAACAGAGGGAGAAATTGGCGGCGCTAGGCTACGTGGCTTCCGCTGATTCAGCCGCCAATCTCGAGGAAAAGCTCTTAACCGGTGCCGATCCGAAAAAGAAGATTGAAGTTTCGAATCTCTTGCATGATGCCATGTTCGACGTAGAAGACGCCCGTTATGACGAAGCCATTCCCCTGTTGAAGCGCGTCTTGCTGGAACAACCCGAGATGCCCGTAGCCAACCTGCAGTACGGAATGGCGCAAGCACGTCTGGGCAATTACTCGGAAGCTTTGGCTCCGCTCGGGAAAGCCGTCAAGCTCGTTCCCGACAACGGGATGGGGCATTACGAGTTGGGGTTGGCGCTATTCGAGACCGGAGACTGGAAGGCGGCGGCTCCTGAATTCGAAGCTGCGGTTGCCCGGGCGCCGCGCTGGACGGACGCTCACTTCTCCCTCGCGGCCGTCTACGCCCGCATTGATCGTGTGCCGCAGGCGATGAAAGAGCTGGACATTGCTTTAGGATCGGACCCCGATCATTACCGCGCGAATCTTCTACGCGGGCGCATTCTGTCCCTCGAGAACAATCCCGAAGAAGCCCTGCCGAACCTGGAGAGGGCGGTCAAGGTTCAACCCACATCGGTCGAAGCGCACCTGTTTCTAGCCGACGTTTACGCTCAGCTCGGACGGCAACAAGACGCCGAAAGCCAACGAGCTGAGGCTTACCGCTTAAAGGGTTCGGCGGGCAAATAATTTGCGGCTAGGATCTACGGGATCCAGCTAGCGCAGCACCGGCTAGTGCGATAACTGCCGGATAACCCTCCAAGGTATATCGCGGTTCCGGGTTCTCCAACGTTCCAAGAAACAGCGAGCGCACGATCAGGAACAGTACGAGCATGCCCAGCCACAGAATCGGCCGGACACGCCAAGCACCTATCAGGGCAAGGGTTATGTATATGAGATTGATTGCTCCCAACCCTACCGACACGATTATCCATTTCGGGTCGTCGTTGAATTCCCACCAACGCGAATCGGCGGGCAGTAATTCGGTGCGGGGTCGAAGCCACATATCGGCGATACGCAGAGCCGGAAGCCACAAATAATAGCGCAGCCGATGGTTCCGAATGCGCTGTTCGGCAAGCGACTCAAATTCATGATCCAATTCAGGATCGATGTCGGTGCCGTCGTTGTATTGGGCCAGGATCCGTTCGGTGCGCAGCTTCTCGTCACGGGAATCGACGGCGCGCGAGGGAAGACGACTGGCGTCAATCGGGGCGCCTGGTTCCTGCCAGTAGATCTCCTCGACCGAAGTGTAATCGGCGATCCACGTCTTCACCCAACGATTGAATCCCATAGGAACAAATTCCCCGGGTTCGTTGGCATAGCGTGGAGATAAGGGCTGAAAAGTGTGCATGGTACGAAGGTTGCGGATGGTCCACGGCAGCAGCGGGCCCAAGGAAAAAACCAAAAGAATCCCACCTGCCCAGATCAGCGGCGCGGGGTCTACGGTAGAGTTGCTGGTTTGGCGAACATTCTTGGCAAGCAGGAAGAGAAGATACATGCCGATGGCTACCAGCAGCAATCCACCATCGGGTCGCAGGTAAATGCTGGCGGCAATCGCCAGCCCACAGCCAATCCAGGCTCGATACTTGTGTTGCGGCAGGCTGCTCAGGCCGGCGGCGGCCAGATCAAGCGCCAGTGCGGTGAAGAAGATTTCCAGCGTCTCGGTTAAAGCAGCGGCGGAATAATTGGCCAGGAATGGACAAAGAGCCGCCAGCAGGAAGGCTGCCTTGGCGGCGCCAGGGCCCGCGATTCGCCGTGCCAAGTCGGCAATCAGAAAACACGTTCCCAGATCGACAGCAATTTGGCACAGAAGGACCGCTCGAAAATTGTTGTCCCCAAAAACTCTGAATACCGCGGCCAGGAATGCCGGATATCCCGGGAGGCGGATGTCTGTGGGGATCGTCGTGCCGGCGGCGCTGATTCCATAAACACCATGCCGCAGCCAGTTTCGTGCGATATCGGCGTAGATTCGTGAATCATCGGCGACCTGGGGAAAGGTCAAAAAGAACAACAATCGAACGCCCACGCCCGCCAGGAGCGCAGCGGCAAAGAAGCTTGGGTATTTGCGCACAAGGTCGCGCACGTTGGGAATATAACGCGTTGGCCCCTTCGTGACGATTGATGTGGAGGGCTCAAGGTATTCAGGTCTCCGGCCTTGAGTTTCAGGTCCGAGCCCCCAATTACCGGTATGCCTATCCGCCAGCCCCGGCTCCCGACACCCAGCCGGCGCCGATAGCCGTGAAGGCGCGGAGAAGGGGCCCGGTCCCTGCAGGTAATACCTGAAAACCGGCGCTCGGAACCCAGGACTGATGCTATTTGACCAGCTCTGCGCCTCAGCTTACGATAATAGTGAAGTACTCATGTCCAAACCGGTTTTTTATGATCCCCGCCGCTCCCGTTGGAAGCGGGTGCGCATCCTGTCGAATTTCCTGGGTGTTTTCGTAACTCTGCTGATTATCTTTTTCGTATACAGCGCGATTAGCGGGGTACAGCTGCCGGAGCTATTCCTACAGACCCAAAAGCGCCCCTACCACGCCTTAAGAGAGAAGGAGCGCGAGAAGGAGAAGGAACGCCGTCGGCTCGCCGCTCGGCGCGGGCATCGAAAATCGAAACTCTCTCCCTCCCAGGTCAAACTAAATGCTGAAGAAGGGATTCGCGCAGCCTTTTACGTAGACTGGGATGCAGCAAGTTTTTCCTCTTTGCGCGAGTATGCCCGGCAAATTGACTTGCTATTTCCGGATTGGCTGCACGTCCTTAATCCCGATGGACACCTCGAGGGTGTGGCGAACGAAACCAATACGCATTTCGATATTGTTCAAGGTGAAAGTATTCGCCCGGTGGACTATAAGGTCATGCCGTTCCTGAAGGCGGAAGACACGGGTATGGAAGTCTTTCCCATGGTGAACAATTTCAACGGGACGAACTGGGTAAATATCAGCGATTTTCTGAATGACGAGGACGCTCGCGCTCGGTTCCGCAAGCAAGTCTCTCGGTTTCTCGCCACCGACCGCTATCGCGGCCTGATGATCGACTTCGAGGACTTTCCCAAGAAAGCGCAAGCAGGCTACCTGGCGCTCCTCGAGGAGCTCTCCTCCGATCTGCACGCCGAGGGATTGAAGCTATACGTCAGCGTGCCGGCGCGCAACAAGGATTACGACTATCGGGCGGTGGCTCGGTCAGCTGACGGCGTAGTTTTAATGAACTATGACGAGCACTATCCTGATGGTTCGCCGGGGCCAGTCGCCTCCGAGGATTGGTTTTCGGAAAACCTGACAGCGGCTTTGAAGGCAGTTCCTAAGGAAAAGCTCATCTCCGCCATTGGAAACTACGGCTACGACTGGACCGATCAGCCGGTACAGAAGAAACGAAAGCGGCCCGCGGGAATTCACGCCGTCAATGTATCGGTGCAGGATGCGTGGCTGGCATCACGCGATTCGGAAGAGGACATCGATTTTGACGGCGACAGCTCCAATCCGCACCTCAGCTACATGGACGAGCGGAATCAAAAGCATGATGTCTGGTTTCTGGACGCGGTAACCGCGCTGAACCAGATGCGGGCCGCGCAGCAGCTGGGTATCCAAACCTTTGCGCTATGGCGGCTCGGCTCGGAGGACCGCTCGTTGTGGAAGGTGTGGGACGTTCCCGGTGACCCCGCGGCGCCGGACAAGCTCAGAGATGTTCCTCCCGGGCAGGATGTCGATTTGGAGGGTGAGGGAGAAATCCTGAAGATCGAAAGCCGGCCGGAGAATGGCCAGCGGACGGTCAAGGTGGATAGCTCGGGTCAGGTCGAAGATGAGACCTTCACGGCCCTTCCTAACCCGTATCGCGTGGGCCGCTATGGCGCGAGCAGCAAGGAGATTGCCATTACGTTTGACGATGGCCCCGATCCCGAGTGGACGCCAAGAATCCTCGATGTTTTGCAACGCAAACACGCTCCCGCAACCTTTTTTCTGATCGGCATCCAGGCCGACAAGTTCGGAGGCATCACCCAACGCATTTACGACGAGGGACACGAAATCGGGAATCACACCTTCACACATCCAGATATTGCCAATATCTCGCGTGGATTCATGAAGCTGGAAGTGAATCTCACCGAGCAGCTGTTCGCTAGCCGCTTGGGTATCCGCACTATTCTTTTCCGGCCGCCCTATTCGATTGACCAGGAACCAGACACCGAAGACCAGGTGCGTCCACTCGAACTGGTACAGGATTTCGGTTACATCACTGTGGGCGACAAGATTGACCCCAATGACTGGCGCGACAATCCCCGTCGCACCGCGAAGCAAATCTCCGGGGACGTGCTGGCCCACTTGCCACCTTGCGCTCCCACCGATCAACGCTGCGGCAACATTCTGCTGCTCCACGATGGAGGCGGCAACCGCGCTGAAACCGTACGCGCATTGCCCATGATTATTGACGCGGTGCGTGCACGGGGATTTCAGATCGTGCCTGTCTACGAACTTCTGGGCAAGACCAAGGCCGACGTGATGCCGCCATTGCCCGCCAATGAGCGCTGGGCGGCACACTTGAATTTTGTGGGCTTTTGGCTGTTCGACGTTGGCATTAAAGGGATCACCTGGATCTTCTTCCTAGGTGACCTACTGATGAGCGGACGGCTGTTATGGGTGGGCCTATTTGCGGTGTACGACCGGTTGCAACGGCAAGGTCCCCTTGCGGCGGATGCCGCCAATTACCGACCCAATCTGGCCGTGCTCATTCCCGCATATAACGAGGAAAAAGTGATTGTGCGTACCATCCGGTCAGTGCTTGACTCGACCTACCCAAACCTGCGGGTCATCGTTATTGACGACGGGTCCAAGGATGCCACGCTCCAGGTCGCGCGCGAGGCCTTTACGGAAGATGCAAAGCTGGGTCGCGTGCTGATTCTCACCAAGCCGAACTCGGGAAAAGCGGAAGCGCTGAATTATGGCTTACGGCATGTGCGCGATGACGAAGAACTTTTCGTCGGCATTGATGCGGACACAGTGATTGCCCCCGATGCCATTGCGCGTCTGGTCCCCCGTTTCCTCGACAAAAATGTGGGCGCGGTTGCGGGAAACGCGAAAGTCGGGAATCGCGTGAATGTATGGACGCGCTGGCAGGCGCTGGAGTACATCACCAGCCAAAATTTCGAGCGGCGCGCTCTCAATACCCTCGGCGCGGTAAGCGTTGTGCCCGGGGCCATCGGTGCTTGGCGCACCGCCGCGGTTCGTGACCTTGGGGGGTACCATACCGATACGGTGGCTGAGGATGCCGATCTGACGATGGCCCTGCTGGAGAGCGGCTACCGGGTTCGCTACGAAGACTTGGCGCTGGCCTTCACCGAAGCCCCAGTGAAGGCAAGCGGCTTGATGCGGCAGCGCTTCCGCTGGTCTTTTGGGATTCTGCAGGCGGTGTGGAAGCATCGTAGCGCTTTTGCTCGTAAAGGCGCGCTGGGGTGGATTGCATTACCGAATATTGTCATCTTCCAGATTCTCTTGCCGATCGTCTCTCCCCTGATCGATCTGATGTTTGTAGTTGGCACGATCTGGTATTTCTTGCAGAAATACTTCCATCCCGAATCCACCGATCCCGCCAGCTTCCAGCGCTTGGTGGTGTTCTTCTTCGCATTCCTGGTCATCGATTTCATCGCTTCCGCCATAGCCTTCACCCTAGAGCGGCGCCGGCCGGAAAACCGCGAGGATCTGTGGCTGCTAAGCCAGGTATGGTTGCAACGATTCGCCTACCGACAGCTGTTTTCGGTGGTTCTAGTGAAAACCTTAAAGCGTGCCATCGAAGGCCGCCCATTTGCCTGGGACAAGCTGGAGCGGACGGCAGCCGTTCGCTATCAGCCGATCACTGCTCACGATTCCGTCCAAGTTCGGTAACCCACCAGCCACAGACTTGCCCGGAAAATGCGCAAAATCCGTTGTGCACTCCCTGAAAACTCGTGGCCTGAACGGTGGATCGCACGGAAAATAGCGCCTTCATCACTGACGGTGGTGCGCATTCGGTGTGTGCTGATGGCTGTTCCGGGTTCCGCCGGAGCCTGTTCCAGGGCCGCCCTGGCACCTCTTCTCTGACTCGAAGGCGCTCATCGAAGATCGGGAACTTGAGGTTTCGAGTCTAGGCAAAGATGGCGCCTGCTCGTTCCGCGCTGCGTTTGTACGGAATTGAGTACGCTGCCCAGCCGATCCTGGAGGTTTAGAGGAACCGAAAACGGGTTCGCATCCGACAACTTACTTACGACCCGCCAATTCTGGGGAATTTCACGGCCAACCCGCCCCCTCGAAAGTCGGTGTGGCGCTTGAGTATGAGAGACACCCCGCGAAAGCAACGAATGTGAGCACAGGGGAAGCCAAAACGTCAGTCTCGATGAACCTTCGAGACTAAGCCGTGACGACTATGGACTGCGAATTTACTGTCAAGTGGTACCGCGGGAGCCGTCGCCTCCCGCGAGCGGCTCTAACCATTACTACCCATTCTTTTCTTTCTGCTGCTCGTACGGTTTCTGCAAGTAGCGTCTGGCTTCGTCCAGTGCGCCCTGGGTGT
>JBPYDQ010000480.1:0-6312 GCA_051986135.1 Terriglobales bacterium
AAAGGGCACACTAACGTTGACGCGGGCATTCGCGCCCGAGTGCGGCGGGCGGCGGAAGCACTGGGTGTAGATCTGGATCAAAAGCGCAACGAAAAAGCCAGCATTATTGCATTTATGTTGGCGAACCGCGATCTTTTGCATAGTTTCCAAGCGCGAATCCTGTTCGGTTCCGAAGCGTATTGTGCCTCCCAAGGTCGCGAACTCCTCTTTATGTCTTTCCGGTATTCCGCCATCACTCCCGCCCGTGAACTGAATCTACCAAAGGTGCTCACGCGGCGCGGGATCGTCCGAGCCATGATTCTCAGCGGAACGAACTCACCCAACATGCTCGCCGCGCTACGCGAGCGCGAGATCCCATTCGCGGTGCTGGGCAACAATGTGCTCGGAGATTGGAATCCGGCTGAGTACGACGCCGTTTACTCGGACGATGTGCAAGGCGCGTTCGATCTCACCACGCAACTGATCGCCGACGGCCACCGCGATATCTGGTTCATTGGTGATGTCGATCGTCCCTGGTACGCGCGATGCGCGAAAGGCTATAGCCAAAGCATGACACGATCTGGTCTCCAGCCGCGTTTCAGCGAAATTCATTCTGACGATCATCAATTGGGCTATCTGGCAATGCGATCAATACTCACGCAGCGCCATGCTGTTACCGCCGTATTCGCCGGCTCAGATCAGATTGCCAGAGGTGTCTACGAGGCATTGCGCCAGGCTGGCCTCAGCATCCCTGACGACATTAGTGTCGCGGGATTCAACGATAGCGAAGCCGCCCTGATGGATCCTGGGCTTACCAGTGTCCGAGAGTTTCCCGAGGAATTGGGTAAACACCTTGCTGAATTTGTGCTGCGTCGCATTCAGAAACCGGACCGCGACCCTCAGCATTTGACAATCCCGACCCGTGTGATCGTTCGGCAATCCACGCGACCTCTATTGGATCAGGTGCCCGACACTCTGCACACGAGAATATACCGATCAAGTTAAATCAAACTGAACCGGGGATTACGTATCAAACGTTTTCGGGAACCACAAAAGGAGCGCGATACCCACGATCTCCGTCGCGCAGGAGCTTGGCCGCTTCTTCGTCTCCGATCACTTCTTGCGTTTCTGGACTAAAGTGCAGCGTGCGGCCCAAGCGATAGGAAGCGTTCGCTAAGTGCAGCATCGCGGTAGAGATGTGGCCTTCCTCAATGGGCGCATGGAGATCCGCTTTATTCCTGCTCACGACGCAATCAATAAAGTTTTGGAAGTGAGCACGTTCGCTTCCACCGTGGACCGGGGGCTGTGACTGTTGATCCTTGCCCAGTGTCACCATGTAGGTACATGCGTCCTCATCCCCAATCGCCAGATATCCATTTGGACCGTAAAAGATATCGCCAATCGTATTGTGGCTGCCGGCGAGCGGTCCCAGTTTTGCATGTGGCGTGGCTTCGGCCTCCTCAGTTCCAAGCTTGCGAGTACCGATATCGGCTTCGTGATTCGCAATCCAATGCCTGACTTCAAATGTGATCATGCGGCGCTTGCCTTGCGGGAGATCGAATTCAAACGCACACACGAGATCGTTCGGCGTTTCTTGATCATCGTCGAACATGAAATGGCCGCCCATGGCACTTATTTTGTTGGGAAAGCCCAAACCCATCCCCCAGCGCGCTGCGTCTACCTGATGTACGCCTTGATTTCCAAGATCACCGTTGCCGTAATACCAGAACCAATGCCAGTTGTAATGAAAGCGATTGCGCGTGAACGCGTGCTGGGGGGCCGGACCAGTCCAAAGATCATAATGAACCCCGGTAGGAACAGCCGAGACCGGCGCCTTTCCGATGGTGTCACGCCATTTGTAACAAAGTCCCCGGGCCATGTATGCCTCGCCGATAATGCCATTGCGAAGTTTTTCGACTGCCTCCCGGGCTGCTGTCGCGGAGCGGAGCTGAGTTCCGTGCTGCACAATGCACCCGTAGCGCTGCGAAGCTTTTACTAATTGCTGCCCTTCCCACAGGTTGTGGGAGCAAGGCTTTTCAACATACACGTCCTTGCCCGCCTGGCATGCCCAAATCGCCATGAGCGAGTGCCAGTGATTTGGCGTGGCGATCGAGATAGCATCAATCGACTTGTCTTCGAGCAGCTTACGCACATCGATGTAAGTCGTGGGTTTCGGGAGACCCATTTGGTCGATTTGCGCCACCCGCTGGCGAAGAACATTTTCATCGATATCGCACAAGCCCGCAATTTGGACATTTTCAATTTGGGAGTAGTTGTGCAGGTGATCGCGTCCTCTTCCGTGCAGACCGCAGATAGCAACACGCACCTTATCATTTGCGCCAAAAACGCGTTCAGGACGTGTTAAAAACGTAATTCCTGCCAAGCCTGCCGCACCGCTTGCAAGAAAGTCACGGCGGTTGATTTTACTTGAGGCTTCCATTATCGTCTTCCTAGGTCAGATATCTAAGGCTCTGTTGAATCAGTTTTTTTGTCCCGTAAAACGGATCACCGGCATCGATGTCATATTCCATCGAAAAATATCCCTGATATCCGGAGTCCTTTGCGATATCGAACATCTTCGCAACATCGACCGGCACCAGTCTCCCATCATCCGAACTCACTGCATCCTTCACATGCGCCATGTTGTACGCGTATCCGAACATTGCCTTCACGGCTCTTTCGTTGTATGCCTCATCGTGCCTCATCAACGAATTTCCAAAATCCGGAAGCGCGCGCAGGTAATGGCTACTTACGCGCTGAATCACCTCAACCAGAAAGAATGGATCCTCGGCGATCGGATTATCGTTTTCAAGATTCACCACGACATTCCGCTTAGCGCCATATTCCGCAAGCCGGCTAAGGCTATCCACAGTCAAGGTAAGATTGGGCTGCGCGTGCCCCGAAAGATGTTGGCGAACGCTCGGCGATCGAATGATTGCCGCAATGTCAATCCATCTCTTGCCATATTCAACCGCCTCCGCACGTTTGGACATGTCGGGATCACAGAAATTCCGGCCCGATAGACCCAAGTCCACGATATGGCAGCCAGCTTTTTCCATTGCCTTGGAAAACGCTTCTAGGTATTCCGTATCAGTGGACGAGAAGTGGCTACCCAAGGGGTTGATGTTGTAGACACCGAAACGTTTAGCGACCAAACTCGGAAAATCTTTTAAATCAATTGCTTGTTGACGCACATCGAAATCTTTGTTTTCGGAGCTCCGGATGTACTTTCGAAATGGCCACGAAGTCACTGCCAGCCGGCTGCGCGCATCTTTCGGAAACGCGAGTGCATGCACAGATGCCGCGGCTTTAGAGGTAAGTCCTGTGGCCGCCGTGGCCGAAATCGCCTTAAGCAAACTACGCCGAGTTCGAAGCAATGTTCCATAGTCAATCATACATATTTCTTACTGTCAAGAAATCCTTCTTGATCTGGTGCACGATGTAAAAGCGAATGCATGTCGAAATCAGGTAAAAGTCTGCAAAGCCCGAGCCTAGTAGGTACACCCCTCGGACACACTCTGGCCTGCATACCATGGACTCCACCGAACCGTCTCTTCGGGCAAGACCAAGCGTTCGCTGCAATAGGTATCGGGCAGGCTGGTGACTACTGTCCCGTCTAGCTGGACCAGCATGGTCACTTCCTCGATGTCCGCCCAGCGGTCGTAGCCGGTCCGGTTCTTGAAGTGGCCCCTCATCGCTGCACCTCCTGTTCCCGCCGGCACTCGGAGCACAACGCGAGCTCGTCGAGGTATCCGGTTTCTGATTCGCGATGGTCAGCGGCCAGCACATCGCACAGCGTCAGGTAGCAGCAGACTTCGCAGTATGTTTTCCGCGCTTCCACCTGGTAGTAACGAGCCATCAGAGAATTGCCTCCCGAAAATGACTCGCACAGAACGTGCAGCCGGTTTCTATGTCAGTGACCGTTGCCGGCGCGCCGCACGGATGCTGGTAACAGTCGTCCTGGTAGCCGCAGCGCGGGAATTCTTCTCGGATTTCGTACAGCAGAGCCGTCGCAGCCTCGACGTTTAGCCGTTCGGCTTTGTCGAGCGCAAGGCGAAGATTCCTGGGTCGGGAGTTGATCTCGTCGGTTTTTGTCTCGACAACGTGCCAACTGGAGAATTCGGTGGTGGTCGGGTGGACAAGAAACTTATGATGGGTTGCGGCCATGTTTGCCTCCTATTCGGGCGAACTGGTAACGGGCTGTGTCCGTTGGCAGGCGCTTGCGCGCGCTATCGGTATCTAGTGCTGAGGAAGGATGGAGGAGTTGGTCAACAAGCACCTACGCAAGGAATTTCGTGGCTATTCGCGATCAGGACGGGGGCTTCGCCAGGAGCGTCTTGGCTCAGGAAAAATTAGTCGCCCCTACTTCCAGGCATTGAAGAAGCTCACCCCAAGCGTGCTTGCGAGAGTCGACCCAATTTAGTAGCCGGCCCGCGCGAGAGACATGGCAGGTAAAGACGGTGCTGAAGCCGCGTGCTTCATTTTACCGAGTACGCTGTCAGTGAGCGACGAGAGTATCATCTTGTGAGCACGATATATTGCTTGTAACCGCAACATCCGTTAAGAGGAAACATGGCAACTGAACTCACACTATCCGTGAACGGAACAAAACAAACTGTCGCCGTTGATTCAGACACTCCATTGTTGTTCGTGCTGCGCAATGAGCTGAAGCTGACCGGGCCGAGAATGGGCTGCGGGATGGCGCAGTGTGGGGCCTGTGCAGTGCTGCTGAATGGAAAAGAAATACGGAGTTGCATTACTCCGGTTTCAGGTGTTGTCGGCCATGAGATCACTACGATCGAGGGTTTGCCGGCGGTTTGGGCGGCGAAAAGGGGGTTGAGCGCGGGCGAGGCAGAGAAGACTCTGCATCCGGTGCAGCAGGCGTGGATCGATGAACAAGTACCGCAGTGCGGATATTGCCAGAGTGGAATGATGATGGTCGCCGTGCAATTGCTCTCGAAGAACCCGAACCCGTCGGTCGAGCAGATTAAGCATGCTTTCACGAATACGCCGCCTTCACCGCATTTGTGCCGCTGCGGAACGTATGCCGCGATCATCGATGCGGTTCAGCGCGCCGGCAAGGCCATGAGAGGAGAAGGGCTATGATCAGCAAAACAGGCCAGCCTGAAACTCCGGTTTTGGGTGCAACGATTTCCCGGCGTGGCTTTGTGAAGACTGGTGGAGCGCTTTTTGTTTCCTTAGCGCTTCCGATTCGATTCGCGGCAGGAGCAGCCGCCTCTGAAAATCCAACTTCTATTGATGCTACGTTGCCCGAATCCTGGCTTGAGATTCGAAGCGACAACCGGATCATTGCTCGCACGGGAAGAACAGAAACTGGGGTTGGAATTACGGGATACTACCCGCAGACCATTGCCGAGGAATTGAACGTTCGGCCAGAAACCATCACTTTGATCATGGGCGACACCGATCGCACGCCAGATGGCGGATATTCAGCCGGATTCCTTGACGGAATGGCCAACGTGAGGAAAGTGGCAGCCTATACCTATCAGGCACTGCTAGGGCTTGCGGCTACAGAAATGGGTGTTCCGGTTTCGTCGCTGAGCGTTACGGATGGCGTGGTGACGGGCGGCGGGAAGAAGACCACCTACGGCGAACTGGTGCAAGGACAGCACCTCGAACTGAAGATTCCCATAAAAGGCGCGCTGCCGAAGCCGGACCCCACGGGCGAGGTTGGCATGACCTCGATGGATGGGCTGACCGTGACCGGCGATCCTCCAATGAAAGCCCCGAAGGATTTCAAAGTCATCGGAACCTCCTTCCCTGCGGGACACATCCCTGACAAGGTTATGGGAAAAACGAAATGGAGCTGCGACGTGAGCTTGCCGGGAATGCTGCACGCGCGAATGATCCGTCCAGCAACTTTGGGATCGACGTTGGTCTCTGTCGGAACGATAGACAAAAAACTATTTCCAACAGCCAAAGTGATTCGAAAGGGGAATTTGCTTGCGGTCCTCTCTCCCAATGAATGGGAAGCCGTCCAGGCAGCGGAGAGCGTTGCGGACTCTACAAAGTGGACGGACTGGTCCGGCTTGCCGGGCAGCGAGAACGTGACCAAAGCAATTCGCGCGCACAAATTTGGCAAGCAGTCGGAGAGCAAAGGCAAAACCGCTGAAACAAACGCCGCGCTGCAAAGTGCTTCGAAGAAAATCTCTGCGACCTACGAACAAGGATACGTGCGACATGCGCCAATCGGTCCGTTCGTTGCGGTTGCGGACTTGAACAGCGATGGCATCGCGACGATATGGACGCATTCTTCGCAATCCCAGGGATTGCGCGCGCGAATTGCGTACGTGCTCAGCATTCCGGTTGAGA
>JBPYDQ010000481.1:0-12907 GCA_051986135.1 Terriglobales bacterium
GTCAAGAGCGTAGAATTCACCGCCGAGGTGCGAGAGGTCGCCGAGCAAGGTGATCCATCTTTACCGTCGCCGGCCCACCTGATTCGCCGCCAGTCTTTACTCTGCTCTCTTGCTGGCCCCGGCGGTGGAAGGGATGAGTGACAAACGGTGGCCACCGAGGTTTGCTTGCTGAAAGTTGGCTTGACCGGGGGAATCGCGAGCGGGAAATCCGTGGTGGGCGAGATGTTTGCCCGCCTCGGAGCGCACGTTATCCAAGCCGACGTGATTGCGCACGAACTCATGCAACCCGGACAGGCAGTCTACGACGAAGTTGTCCGCCGGTTTGGACGGGATATTGTAAACGCCGATGGAACTATTAACCGGCCAAAACTTGCCGAAGCCGCATTTGGATCAAGTGACAGCCCTTCGCCGGTTGAGGATTTGAACCGGATCGTGCATCCCGCCGTAATTCGTAAGCAAGACGAGTGGATGGAGGAGATTGGCCGGCGTGAACCGAGTGCGGTAACGATCGTAGAGGCGGCGTTGATTTTGGAAGCGGGGATTGCCCAGCGGTTCGACCGGTTGGTCGTGGTCACCTGCCGAGCGGAACAGCGCATCGCGCGCTGGGCACAGCGCCGGAATATTGGGGAAGATGCGGCGGGCAGCGAGGTTAGTCGCCGCATGGCCGCGCAGTTGCCTGATGAAGAGAAGACCAGAAGCGCTGACTACGTGATCGACAACTCCGGCTCTCTGGACGAAACCGAACGCCAGGTTCGCGCCGTTTATTCGAAGTTAAGGCAAGAGGCCGTGACGACACTTACGCGAACCGGGCCTGTTCTAACCCAGGACCGAAAACAGGAAACCGAGAACTGAGAACTCGACTTATGAAGCTCATGCGTCCCATCCTGCTCGCCGTACTTTTAGCCGGAGCTTTCTTTTATTTCACGACCTATCGCCAGGGGATATGGCACACGACTGGCTGGCCGGGACGGGCGCAGAAAGTCGACATCCTTGAAGCCGCCGGACCATCGCCACTCGATTCCGAGGAGCAGAACAACATCTCCGTGTACCGAAGGAACATTCCTTCGGTAGTCAACGTCACCTCAAAAACCGTAGCTTTCGACTTCTTTTATGGAGCAGTACCGCAGGAAGGTCAGGGTTCTGGCGTCATAGTCGACAAAGAGGGGCACATCCTCACCAACTACCATGTCATTGCCGACGCTCTGAACTCCGGCCAGATCTGGGCAACTCTGCATAACCGCAAGCGCTACCGCGCACAACCGGTTGGCACGGATCGCGCCCATGACTTGGCTATCGTCCAGATTAAGGCGCCGGACCTGAACCCGGCCATACTTGGCGACTCGCGCAATTTGCAAGTGGGTCAGAAGGTCTACGCAATTGGTAATCCGTTTGGCTTAAGCGGCACTCTCACAACGGGAATTGTCAGCTCCATCCGGCAGGTAGAGGAACCAGACGGCATTTTAATTGACGAGGCCATCCAGACCGACGCTGCCATTAATCCCGGCAACTCGGGCGGACCGCTCATGAACTGGCACGGCGAGGTGATCGGGATAAACACCATGATCCTGTCGAGCGTAGGCCAAAGCGCTGGCATCGGTTTCGCTATTCCCATCAATACCGCGAAAGCTGTGTTGAATGATCTGGTGACCTTTGGCCGGGTAAAGCGTCCGGCACTCGGGGTCCTAACTATCCCCATCACTCCGGAACTGGCCGAACAGATGGGCCTGGCTGCTGACTTCGGGCTGCTGATCATGCAAGTGATCCCGGGCGGCGCTGCCGATCGAGCGGGGCTGCGCGGCGGTACCGAGCCTGCCTACCTGGGCAATACCCGCATCGCCCTCGGTGGCGATCTCATCGTGGCTATTGATGGTCAAAAGGTCACCGACCAGCAGGACTTGAATTTAGTGATGAATAAGCATCGCGCCGGGGACACCATTCATGTGACTTTCTATCGCGGCAAGAGGAAGATGGAAGCCGACATTGTGCTGGGGGAAGCCCGCCAGCAAGTCTAGTAGGCGGTCGACCGGCTCAGCGTTTCCGTTTCGCCGGTCGGGACTTAGGTTCCGGTGCGCGCATTAGAAAAGAGATATCGTCCTTCTTGTAGATGACTTTACCTTCAGGTTGCGGCGTGGCAGCAATCTTCCCCGCACGAGTCATCTCAAATGCCGTTACCAGACGCGCCAGCACCGCCGGCGAGGCAACGGGAACATTGTGGGCACCCAAAACAAGCTTGACCTCGGGCGCCAGACTCGCCAGCCGCCTGATCGATCGCTGGTATGCGTCCAGATCCGTTTCAGGGCGGAATAGCCAGATGGGCGCCGGATAGTACGTGTCCCCGGTAAAGAGCAAGCCATTGGCTTGGTCGAGGAGACAGATGGCGTCCGGCGTGTGCCCCGGAGTCGCTATTACCTCCAGCCAGCGGTCACCCAAGTCGATGTGATCGCCATCATGCAAGTAGGTCGCGATGGTCCATGGGCGGGTCCTGTAGGACGCCCGATCAAATCCCCTGGGCAGCTTGCCACAAATCTGCCCGGACGCGATTTCCGCTTGTGCATCTTCACGCGACCCTTTCCGATTCCGGCGCGTGAACTCGGTGTCCATCCCGTAGACGACGTCGAACTCCCAATTCCCGCCGACATGATCGTTGTGAGTATGAGAATTCACGACCACGATAGGCAGCTGCGTCAGCTCGGCGGTTAATTTCCTGATGTCGGCGATGCCCATGCCGGTGTCGAACAGCAGAGCCCGGTTTCGCCCCAGGATCAGGTAGCTGATGGTTTCCTCCGCCTGGTGGGGCTCGTAAATCGCGAACACCCGAGGTCGAACCCGATAGACTTCAAACCAGTTATCACTTACCAGTACCGGTGCCAGATTCTTATATTCCGGTCGTGGAAGGGCGCGGCACCAGTTGGGAACTGGCGCCTGCGCAAGCAGCCAGGTTGCGCTCGAAACCGCATACAACAAAAACGCGCGTGGCACGTGCTTGCGCGCCGGAGGGAAAAAGCAAGAGAGTCTGCCGTAGAAGGCGGCTTTCACGAGGGCTTCATTATAGTTTCAAGAAATCGTTGTTGAATATTGAAAACACCGCCCGATTCGGGTAGGCTTGTTAGCCTGCCTATGACTGCCGTCCTCTAATCCGCGATTTCGAACCTGTGGGGTGCTCGACCGAGCGTACTCCTCTGGACAAAAACTAGAGACAACTGAAGACAAAACCATCAATGCTCACCCTCAGCGGGAACCAGGGATCTTGGCTTTGACTTTGACTGGCAGAGCTGGCCTCGAAAAGGACTACATGCTATGAATTTTGTCGATAGACAACTGGCACGCCGCCTGGAATCGGCGGAAGAGGTACCCCAGGTGTATCACGCGCAGGCTTACGAAAAATCACGGCCCGAAACCGGCGCCGCGGTCGAGAAGATCTCAGGTGGCCACGTCATGTTCGCCGGCGTGGGATCGCCCATCGGCCACGCTGCCGGCCTCGGGCTCGACCACCCATTTACAGCTGAGGACTTGGATCGTGTGGAAGAGTTTTACCGGCGGCACGAAGCTCCAAGTCAAGTTGATCTCACCCCGCTGCACGAGCCCCAAGTGTTTGAGATGTTCAAACAGCGGGGGTATCGACTGGCCGAGTTGAACAACGTGCTTTGGCGCCGATTAGAACCGCTCGAGGAGATGCCTTCCTGCCCGGCGGGAGTTCACATTCGGCGGGGGCGGCCCGAAGAGGCTAACGCGTTTGCCGGCATTCTTGCTCGGTGCTTTCACGAGCACCAGAATCCTCCGGAAGGATTTGACGAGATGCTTGCGCCTCTATATGCCATGCCCGGAGCGATCACTTTCATAGCAAGCGACGGCGATAAGCCAGTTGCGGTAGCTGCTGGATTGATCATCCCCGAACATAAGGTCTTGGCGTTATTCGGGGCGGGTACTCTTCCCGAATACCGCTGCCGCGGTATGCAACGGGCGATGCTGGGCACTCGCCTCCAAGCCGGTCGTGAGGCGGGGTGCGAAATCGCCGTGGTCGTCACGCAGGGTGGAACTGTTTCCCAGCACAATTCGGAACGGCTTGGCTTCCGCGTGGCCTACAGTAAGGCCACATTGATCAAGGACTTCAATCGGAGCTGATCGGGATCTTGGCCCGGGCGCCGAGGCGCGATCGAGAACTGAAATAGAGTCCCCGCTCATCGCTCTAGATGGTGATTGGTTTCGGCCAGGCCGTGTCGAGAGTTTCAGCATGATTTGACCGTAGCTGCTCCGCTAAGCTAGCCTCAAGAGTCTGCCTGCGTTTTATCGTTGATCGTTGATCGGGGAGCGGGGACATCCCTATTCGAATGATAGGCGAGCGCAAATCGGTCACCTTGCTTCTGCTGATTTCTCTCGCAGACGCGTTTCCGTTGTTGGCTTTACCGATGCGGCCGGCGCATGCCAGTCATGCCATGGTCGCGAGCGTGCACGAGCTGGCGTCGCGGGCGGGGATCGAGATGATGCGGGATGGCGGCAACGCCGTGGACGCAGCCGTAGCAACAGGTTTTGCCTTAGCCGTTGTTCACCCCCAGGCTGGCAATCTCGGCGGCGGCGGGTTCATGCTCATTCGCATGGCCGACGGTCAGACCCACTTTGTCGACTACCGCGAAAAGGCGCCCGCCAGAGCCACCGGAAACATGTATCTCGACGCCCAGGGAAACGTCATTCCGAATGCCAGCTTGGTCGGCTACAAGGCGATCGGCGTTCCCGGATCGGTAGCGGGCATGGTGTTCGCGGAAGAGAAATATGGAAAGCTGGGGTTGCAGCGGGTCATCTCTCCTGCCATTCATCTCGCCCGGGATGGATTTGCGCTTGCTTGGGAGGATGCCGAGGATCTTCAAGACAGAGAGTTGGGAAGGTTCCCCGAATCGCGCCGCATCTTTCAGCGCGACGGCAATTATTACAAGCCCGGCGAGACTTTCGCCCAACCAGAACTGGCCCGCACTCTGGAACGAATCGCGCAAAATCCTGATGATTTTTATCACGGCGAAATGGCCCGCCAGATCGCCGCCAGCATTCAGAAGGGCAGCGGCTTCGTTACCCTGCAAGATCTGGCCAGCTACCAGGTCAAAGAACGGGAACCGATACGCGGCACCTATCGCGGGTACCAGATCATCAGCGCGCCTCCGCCGTCCTCCGGTGGAGTTGCTCTCATCGAGATTCTGAATATTCTCGAGGGGTATGATCTGAAGCGGTTGGGCAACCGCTCCGCCGAATCGATTCACCTCATCAGCGAGGCATTTCGCCGCGCCTTCTTCGATCGTGCCGAGTTCATGGGCGATCCCGATTTTGCCCGGATTCCGGTCGCGCCTCTCATTGATAAGAGATACGGAACTGCCTGGAGGAGCTCGATTGATCCAGAACACGCCAGCATCAGCAAGGACCTGAAACGCCCGGCCATGTTCACGGAACTGGAGCAGTACGCATCCTTCGATCGGCCACTGGCGGCAGGACCGGAATCGGAGGATACGACACACTACTCGGCGGTGGATTCCGCTGGCAACGCGGTGGCCGTCACGACCACCTTGAACGACAGCTTTGGCTCGCGCGCTACGGTCGACGTCCTGGGCTTTTTGCTGAATGATGAAATGGATGACTTCCTTTCCAAGCCTGGCGTGCCCAACATGTTTGGTCTGATTCAAGGACCGGCAAACGCCATTGGCCCTGGCAAGCGGCCGCTTTCGGCCATGACACCCACCATCGTACTCAAGGACGGGAAGCTTTTCCTGGTGCTCGGCTCTCCCGGCGGTCCGACCATCATCACCACCGTTGCCAATGTGCTTATGGGCGTGGTCGACTACGGCTTGGATGTTCAGGAGGCGGTGAATGCGCCCCGTTTTCACCACCAGTGGCTGCCGGACCAGATTCGCGCGGAAGATCGCATTTCTCCCGATACCATTCAGTTGCTCCAGGCCAAAGGCCACAAGGTAAAAATCGAACATTTCTGGGGAGATGGCGAGTGCATAGAGGTTGACCCGGAGACTGGCGAGCGTTTGGGCGCAAGCGATGGAAGGAATAACGGAAAGGCCGTCGGCTACTGATGCTCAAAGCGATGTCGACCTACGTTTATGTAAAGGAGCGGCTGCATCCCGGGCTGCTCGATCGGGTAGTGCGCGGCGGCGCCGAAGCCATTGAAATCTTCGCAGCCCGGCAGCATATCGACTATGCCCACCGAAAACAGCATGTGCGCGAAATTGCCGAATGGTTCCGCACCAGCGGCATCCCGCTGCACTCAGTGCATTCGCCGCTGTTTGCCGATTACGAGTGGGGCCGGACCGGCGCGCCTCCGATCAATGTCACTTCCCCTGACCGCGCCGGGCGCGTTCAGGCGATGGATGAAATTAAGCGTGCCCTGGAAATCGCCGAGCAGATTCCCTTTCGCTTCCTGGTGCAGCACCTCGGGGTGGGCAATGAGAGCTTCAGCGATCATAAGTTCGAGGCGGCAATGACGTCGGTCGACGATCTCCGTGCCTTTGCCAAGCCGCTTGGAGTACACATTCTGCTGGAGAATATTCCCAACGAACTCTCAACGCCCGACAGGCTTATCGATTTTATTCAGAAGACCCATTTCAACGATGTAGGAGTGTGCTTCGATGTAGGACATGCGCATCTGATGACGACGGTCCCGGAAGCATTCGAGACCTTGAAGGCTCACATTCGCTCGACACACGTGCACGACAATCTCGGCGATAAAGACTCGCACCTCTGGCCCGGCAAGGGCAACATCGACTGGAGCAACACGGTTGAGCTTTTGCGCTCCGCTCCCCAGGTGCCGCCCTTATTGCTCGAAGTCGAAGGCGAAGAGAACGTCAGCCCGGTGGAAGGCATGAAGGAGGCCTTCGAAAAACTGGAAACGAATTAAAGCGCCGAGAGCGCGAAGAGGCCTCATTGAAATTTGCCTGGTAGCTCTCACCCTACTCGGCCGTGAACAGGTTTTCCTATGGAAAGTACTCAAACGCAAACCCCGGTTACCACGATCGCTCAGGTAGGCCGACATGAGGGCGAGACCGTCACCATCCGCGGTTGGCTCTATAACCTGCGTGAGAGCGGCAAGCTGCTGTTCCCCATTTTTCGCGACGGCTCGGGAATGATTCAGGGAGTAGTTCCGAAAAATGCCGTTCCCCAGGAAGTCTTTCAAAGGATCAAAGCCCTGACCCAGGAATCGAGCGTCATTGTCGAAGGCAAGGTCCGCGCCGATAAACGCGCTCCCGGCGGCTATGAACTCGATGTCAGTAATGTCGAGGTTCTGCAGCGCGTGTCCGAGTCCGATCCCTATCCCATCACGCCTAAGGAACACGGCACGGACTTTCTGATGGAGCATCGCCATCTCTGGGTACGCAGTCCGCGGCAGGCGGCAATCCTTCGTGTTCGCGCTGAGATCGTCAAAGCGGCTCGCGATTTTTTCGACGAACGGGGCTTTACCCTGACCGACCCACCTGTCCTGACTCCCGCCGCCTGCGAGGGTACAACCACCCTCTTCCCGGTCGACTACTTTGACGAGCAGGCCTACCTTACCCAGTCCGGTCAGCTCTACATCGAAGCCACGGCCATGGCTTTGGGAAAGGTGTATTCCTTCGGACCTACATTCCGTGCCGAGAAATCAAAAACGCGCCGCCACCTGACTGAATTCTGGATGGTCGAACCAGAGGTCGCTTACGCCACTCTCGCTGACCTCATGGAACTGGCGGAGAATTTCATCAGCCACATCGTAGAGCGCTGCCTGGAGCGGCGCCGCGCCGACCTTGAAACCATCGGTCGCGACCTGGCCAAGCTGGAGAAAATCAAGCCGCCCTTCCCTCGAGTCTCCTATGATGAAGCGGTCAAAATACTCGAAGAGGCGCACAGCAAGGGAGCCCTGGAGAACAAGTTTGAGTGGGGAACGGATCTCGGCTCCCCGGATGAGACCTATCTGTCCTCACAGTTCGACAAGCCGGTTATGGTGCATCGTTATCCGGCCAGCGTAAAGGCTTTCTACATGGAACCGGACCCCGAGCGTCCAGAACTGGCGTTGTGCGTCGACGTCCTGGCACCGGAAGGATACGGCGAAATCATTGGCGGCTCCCAGCGCACGGCTTCCTACGATCTACTGATCAAGAGGATTCGCGAGCACGGATTGCCCGAAGAAGCCTTCAAGTGGTATCTGGACCTGCGAAAATACGGCAGCGTACCCCATGCCGGATTCGGGATGGGAATCGAAAGGGCAGTGGCCTGGATTTGCGGTCTCGAACACGTCCGCGAGACCATTCCGTTCCCGAGAATGCTGTACCGGTTGTATCCATAAGAAATTGCGTCGTCGAGCATGCTCGGATCCGAGAGTCGGAATCAAGACAGCGGTGAAGGCATCTGCCGACGCGGGGCTCTTGCGGGCGAATCGGTTTTCTGAAAGCTAACCATGGCCAACATGACACACATTGCCGTCACCAGCATTTCACCCCGCAAGATTCGAGTCATTGGTATACCTCTCGATCTGGGGCAATCCCGCCGTGGAGTTGATATGGGCCCGTCGGCGGTACGCGTCGCCGGCCTGGAAGCTCGTCTGGAAGCGCTCGGCCATGTAGTCGAAGACGCGGGCAACGTTGCGGTCGCCATCGCGGAACAGAAAAAAGAAGGCGATCCCCGAGCAAAGTACCTCAAAGAGATCACCGCGACATGCACCAAGCAGGCCGAATTGGTCTTGAAGACGTTAGAGGCGGGGAAGATCCCGATTGTTCTCGGAGGTGATCACTCGGTTGCCGTGGGTACCGTGGCCGGAGTGGCGGCTTTTTATCAGAAGCAAGGCCACGGAATTGGGCTCATCTGGATCGATGCCCATAGCGACATCAATACTCCCGATTCCTCCCCCACCGGCAACGTGCACGGAATGCCGTTGGCCGCGATTATGGGTCTTGGCCCGCCCGAGTTGGCCAACATCTTTAACTTCCATCCCAAGGTGAATCCAGAGAACTGCGTCTTGGTGGGAGTTCGCGACGTCGACGCGATCGAGAAAGAAAACATACGCAAGGCTGGAGTCGAAGTCTTCACCATGCGCGACATCGATGAGCGCGGCATGCGGGCGGTCATGGAAGAAGCTCTTCGCTTGGCCGGCCGCGGAACCGCCGGCTATCACGTTTCCCTTGATATGGATTGGATCGACCCCGAGGATGCGCCTGGCGTAGGTACTCCTGTTCGCGGTGGCGCTACCTACAGGGAAGCCCATCTCGCAATGGAGATTATCGCCGACCACGGCCGCATGCTGAGCTTCGAAATCGTGGAAGTAAACCCGGTCATCGACGAGCACAATCGGACGGCCGATCTCGCCGTCGAATTGACATTGTCGGCATTCGGCAAAAAGATCCTGTGAAATACGTGAGTGACGAGGCCTGTCGGTCGTGACGAAATTTCTTTTTAATAACCGCCGACAACAGAGCTATTCATAGCGAAGGCTTTCAACGGGATCGAGCTGCGCCGCGCGGGAAGCGGGTACGGTCCCAAACAGAATTCCGACGGCTGAGGAGACAACCAGGGCCACGATGGCCGACCAGCCCGATATGGGCAAGCGGTAATCGGAGACGAAGCGCACCGAGAAGGGCAGAGCCAGACCGACAATGATTCCGACAGTGCCCCCGAAAAGGGAAATCAGGATCGCCTCGGACAGAAACTGAAACTGAATCTCACGATTCGTGGCGCCGATCGCCTTGCGGATTCCGATCTCGCGAATGCGCGCGCTCACCGTGGCCAGCATGATATTCATGATTCCGATTCCGCTCACCAGTAGCACAACCAAAGACACGGCCAGCAATACCATGGTCAGCGCATTCGCGGTTCGCTCGGCCACAACCAGTAACTGGCTGAGGTTTTGAACGCTGTAAACCGACTCTGGCCGGTGCCGGGACTGAAGCACCCGCCTGATCTGTTCGGTTGCCTGGGGGACCAGCGACTCGTCGGCCACCGAAAAATAGATGAGCTTCACGGTCGGGGTGTTCGTGAATAACCGGCTTACGTTGTATGAGATAACCATCGTGTTGCTCTGAACTTCCGTTTGCCCGAAGGTTTCTACGCTTTCCTTGAAGGTTCCAATAACGGTGAAGGGGAGACCGCTGAACTTCAGAACCTGCCCAATCGCCGCGTCGGGGGAGCCGTATAAATCCTCGGCCAGCTTCACCGTGATGACGCCAACCTTATTGCGCACTTCGGTATCTTGTTCATCGAAAAAGCGGCCCGTCACAATGACGAGGTTGCGCACCCAACGGTATTCGGGGAACACTCCGAGCAGCCGTATTTCCCTTTCTTTGCCATTGACCGAGACCCGGTCATCGAGGGGAACGACAGGGGAAGCGTGTACTATCCCGGGAACCTGTTCCTCAACGGCGCGGAGGTCCGAAAGGGTAAGCGGGTCGGGAGTCGTGGCTACGATCCGGTCAGCCCCCCCCTCGTACTCTACGTACACCTCATTTGCGCCGATCGCTTGGATTTGATTGAGTACATACTCCTTGCCGGTCATGCCAATGGTGACCACCACGATCAGGGATGCAGTGCCTATCATCATGCCCAAGGATGTCAGCAGAAAGCGGACTTTGTTGCTGCAGAAGGTATCGTAGGCGAAGCTCAGTATTTCGCCGAAAACCAGTTTAGGCTTTTCCCTGGTACGAGTTGCAATGGGCATTGATCGTAATTAGATGCTACGCGGCTTCACCTCGTGGCGCAAATACCCAACCGCCCGTCGGCTGGGCGGCAGTCTAGATCAATACGGCATCCTACCTGCGTGATTTGACTTCCCAAATTGCCCTGTGTACAAGTACGACCTCAGCGGGCATACCGGGTCGCGCACGCGGGGACACAGCAATGACAGGAGAAAGCAGCAGGGATGACCACGATAAGTCATGGCAGCAAGGTTGGCCGGCGCCCGAGTTTCGATTTTCACTTCCTGTTTCTTGCGGTACTGGCGGGCTTGACGGTGCGACTGGTAGTGATGGGGTTCCTGTACACCGAGCAACTCGATCCCGCCCAAGATCATTGGAAATTCGCCTACGAGACCGGCAGGATCGCGCGCTCGCTGGCAACTGGACGGGGCTTCAGCAACCCGTTGTTCGAAGAAACCGGTCCGACGGCGTTCCTCACGCCGGTATACCCCGCCATTGTGGCCGGCATTTTTAAATGGTTCGGCGTCTACAGCAAGACTTCCGCATTTGTCATCCTCATCCTGCAGGCTTTGATTTCGTCGTTAACCTCGGTGCCTGTGTTCTTTTTTGCGCGCAAGACGTTCGGCGACCGGGTTGCCTACTGGGCCGCTTGGGCTTGGGCCTTCTTCCCCTACGGAGTCTATTTTTCTGTAGAAAGAATCTGGTCTACGTGGCTGTCCACCCTGCTGCTGTCGATTCTCTTCCTCATGGCCTTGTCCATGAACGGTGGAACCCGCATTTGGGGATGGATAGGCTTTGGAGCCTTATTCGGGGTAACCGCGCTGACCGATCCGGTCGTCATGTCTGTTTTGCCATTTTTGCTTGCCTGGATGAGTTATCGCCTCAATCGACAGGGTGCCAACTGGGTCCGTCCTGTCGGGGTTGCGATGGTAGCGCTGATCGTTTGCGTGTGTCCGTGGTTTATAAGAAATTATCGAGTCTTCCACCAGTTCGTCCCCTTCCGGGACACCATGGGAATGGAACTGCTGATCGGGAACAATGGCGACACGTCTCACTGGCGGCCCGCTGAAATCGGGCCCTGGCATAACATCGAGGACTGGGAGCAGTTCAAGCAGTTAGGGGAACTCGCCTACATGGCCCGGGACAAGCGCTGGGCTATCGCCTTCATTACCACTCATCCCGGCCTTTTCCTCCAAACCACCCTGCGTCGAATGGTTTACTTGTGGACCGGATTCTGGAGCTTTAATCCCGGGTACCTGGCCCAGGAACCCCTGGACGTTCCCAATATCTTCTTCAGCACCGCCTTGACGCTTTTGACGTTCATCGGGCTGTGGCGCGCCTTCCGCGACCATTCGATCGAGGCGGCTTTATATGCCGCTGTCGTCGTTTCCTTCCCCCTTGTCTACTACGTCACGCACGTCGAGGTTTACTACCGTCGCCAAATCGACCCGATGATGGTGGTTCTTGCGGTTTACGCGATCCTTACCACGAGAAGGGATAGAGTCGAGAGTGGCGAGCGTCAGGAACTGGAACTCGAGCCCGTGCCCCAGACGTAGCGACCCCGTGGTCGAGACGTCAATCCACCTGGCACACGGCCAGTCGGGCGCTTCGATACGGGCAACTGAATCCGGGAACGCCCGCTCGTTCGACAACGATCCAGTTCACGCCAAACTTTTTCTTTAAGCTCCGGAAGTCTGATGCCCCGAATCGATCCCAGCCAGTCTGTGCCTTCACCTGGTCCCGCCAGGTCTCGGCCATCGCCGGAAACATGGTGACTGCGCCGGTGTCCTTCACCTTGTCTGCCAGCATGGAACGTTCCGCGATCGCGCGAAAACCTTGCTGATCTTCCCCGGGCAGGGACATGGTGTCAGGATCGAGAGCAAAATACGCGTCGAGGGGTGTATTTTGCCCGATCCATCGGAAGGCTCGCACCCACTCGTTCTTCGACCCCATCCCCGGGAGCTCTAAATGGGGAGTATTGGGGAAGGTCTCGTGTTGCACCAACGCCATTACCGCGCACAATGGAATAAACAACGCCGCCCATCGCATGACTTTCGACTTCAGAACAGACTGTGCCAGCAACCCGCCCCCCAGCACCAACAAAATGAGGTAGACCAGGTGCAGGCTGCGCATCGGTTGGAGCTCGACAAGGTTGACAAGACGCGCCGGAATCGTAATCACCAGGCCAACCACAAAAAAGGCGATTCCAAATATGAGCGATGCCCCGCAAAGATTTTCGAGTAGCGGCTCTTTCATGCGTCGAGCGA
>JBPYDQ010000482.1:0-16923 GCA_051986135.1 Terriglobales bacterium
TACCAGTGGCGTAGTCACCCCGTATTGCGCCATTCCCAGGCGAAGCCAGATGACCTCATAAAGAATGCCGCAAAAGCCGGACACCAGAAAAAACGCAAAGTACTTCAACATTTGAGATGTGCCTCCACTGGGTTTCCCAGTATTTGATAATCGCCTATTTGAGCAGAAGGGAATTTGATCGGCAACTGACAAATCTAATGCTGCTCGGATTGGAGTTTAGAATTTCGTGGCTCGGCAGTTGCCGTGCGAGTCGATATAATTTGGCAACTTGGTGGGATCAGTTCGGTTTGTGACACCCTTCGAAAAAGACCTCGATGCTCTCCTCGAAGACGATCCCATGAAGTGGGCTCCTGCCCATTGAGGATTGGTTCCAGATGGACTGTGCAGACGAGCAGTTGCTTGGGTAAGAACTACTTCTTGAGGAAACTTTGCCGTCATGATCGAGAGCGAAATGGAAAGTTTGCTTTGCTCAGGTTTGTTAGCAATGGACGCGATGTCGATCGAACCATCCTCCGTCTAACGGATTCGCGGAATCATCCCACCTCAGCGTAATCGGCGGCGGGCCTATCTCATTTGCGATCTAACATCAACTGCTCTGGCGAACTCGATGGTGAAGCCAGTGCCCTCGATCGGGAGGAGTCTTGTCGACATCGATCTCTGGCCTTAGGCATGGGCATTGTTGCCGTGTAGGCTCAAAATCATGTATTGACACGTTTTAATAATGGGTATACAAGGAGGTTCCCGTCGGGCGGATTCTTCTTCTTGTGCGCTTGTCCTTCGGCCGGTCCGCCTCACAAACCATCAGTCGGAAGGAGGAACACATGCAACACATCCGAGTTTCCCCAAGTTTCGCCGCAGCAGTCCTTATGGCTCTTCTCAGCGCGTTTCCTATGGCGGCCCAGACGTCGATTTCGGTTTACGGCGCCTGGCATTGCTATACCGACGGCTGCAGCTGGGCTTCGGTTCCCGACATGACGACCTTCGATACGGATAACCGCTGGTTGATCGATCGCGACATGAACGGTACGTATCTGCCGTCGGTGAATTTGGTGGTGCTGAGCTTCGTGCAGCCGGTCAAGTTGATGAACCTCACCAACGACTCAGGAGACATCAACGGTATTCCTGTCGGCATGAACGCGGCGGTGGTCAGTTACTTTCAGAGCAAGGGCGTAAGGGTAATGATGTCGATTGGAGGGGCAAGCTACAGGAAAGACTGGGACAAGGCGCTCTCCGGGAATCCGACTCAACTAGGCATCAACGCCGCCAACGCAGCCAAACAATTCAACGTCGGCATGGAGATTGATTATGAAAACAGCAGCAGCCCCAATTTGGCTGGACTTCAGGCCTTCGTAACCGCCTACCGGTCCGTCATCCCTTACGATCCCACGGGAGCGAACTATCCCGCTCGGCTGACCATTGATCTGGGCGACGGCGATTTGTACCTCACCAAGCTGGCCAATTACGCCGTCACGAATTGGCTCCAGACCAGTGCGCCCGTGCTCGATTACGCCAACGCGATGGTCGGTTCGCGAACTACCGGCGTTTCCACCCTGGAGACGGGATGGCAACAGCACGTGGATGGAGTATCGGGATCGGTGCCGCCGATGGCTCCCGCCAAACTGACCGGAAGCCTGTGGCTCATCGGCGGCCAGCCCAATTGCGATAACTTCAGCAACTCCGATCAGAACACGGCCGCCAGTTTCGTGGAAGACCTCGCTCCCGCCGGTGCCGGGACAACCAGCGGCATGTTGGGCTACATGTTCTGGGCGGCCGGATGTCAGGGCAACGGCACCGGTTGCACCTTTCCGCCGAACACATGCCAGGACGGAATGGGAGGAGCAGCCACCGCTTTCCAAATTCCAATTCCGATGTCGGCCTTGCGCCAGCAGTAACGTCTGGAACAACAGAAAAGAGGAATTCTAATGACTAATCACAGGAATTTTCTGCGTTATCACTCGGTCGCGGTCTTTCTGATTGGCTTTCTGGCTGTGCCGGCATGGGGCGCGGCCTATGTTCGCGTCAACCAGGTGGGATATGTGTCGGCCGCTAGCAAGCGAGCGTACGTGATGGCGTCGGGAGCAGAAACCGGTGCGACCTTCTCCATTCTGAACTCCAGCGGCGCAACCGTATTCGGCCCGGCCGTCATCGGAGCGAATTTGGGCTCATGGAGCAGCGGCTATCCCGACGTGTACGCGCTGGACTTCGACAGCTTCGTAACGGCGGGCACGTATACGATCAGCGTGAGCGGGCCGATTGGGGCGACGTCGCCAAGTTTCAAGATCGACACGGCGGCGAATGTCTATACGGGAGCGCTTTCGAACAGCCTGTTCTTTTATCAGAATGAGCGCGACGGGTCGAACTTTGTTTCCACTGCGCTTCGGACCGCGGCGGGCCATTTGAACGACGCGAGCGCCAAGGTTTACGTCACGCCGAACATGAACAACAATGGGCGATTTTCGGGTGATCTCCATCCGGCGACGCTGAATGGAGTGCAGCCGGTCATCAACGGCGAGGGTGGCTGGTGGGACGCGGGCGACTACATGAAATTCGTGCAGACGCACACCTACACGACCGCGATGATGCTCATCGGTATCCGCGATTTCCCCAGCCAAATGGGCACGAGCGGCGTGACCCAAAACAGCCTGCACTGGCCGGATGAAGCCAAGTTCGGGCTTGACTGGCTACAGGAAATGTGGGACGACACCAACAAAATACTCTATTACCAGATGGCGATCGGCAACGGAAATTCGCAGACGATCAGTGACCACGATATCTGGCGGCTGCCACAGGCTGACGACACCTATGGCGGATGCACGTCGCTCTATCGATATATCTGCCACCGGCCGGTGTTCGTCAACCCAGCGGCGTTGAATTCGTCAGGACAAATTCAGACAGGCGCGCTGATCAGTCCAAATATCGCGGGACGGCTGGCAGCGGATCTCGCGCTTTGTTACGTGGTCTTCAAGGCGAGCAACCTCAGCTATGCGAATCAGTGTCTGACGTCAGCGGAGCACATTTTTGATTTGGCGAATACGGCTCCCAGTGGAAACCTGCTCACCGCGGCGCCATTCAGTTTCTACCCGGAAACCGAATGGCGAGACGATCTGGAACTCGGAGCTACGGAACTGTACTTTGCGGTCGAGAGCTGCGGTACTAATTGCCCGATCAATCTGCGTTCGGCTTCGTACTATCTCGAGCAAGCGGCGACGTGGGCGAACGCTTACATCACCGGGCCGAACGACGCGGCGGATACGCTGAATCTGTATGACGTAAGCGGGCTGGCTCATTTTGAGCTGTATCGGGCGATGGCATTGGCAGGAAACCCATCAGGCCTTGCCACTACCCAAGCCGCTCTGGTTGCGGATCTCGTCAAGCAACTGAACAAGGCGATCACGCAAAGCGGAACGGACCCGTTTGGATTCGGATTTACCTGGGCTGCCTACGACACGACGTCGCACGGTGGAGGTCTTTCAGTGATGGCGGCGGAGTGCAACTACCTTGTCACTCAGGGTGCGAATTGCACGCTGAACAACGGCACTTCACCGGCGAGGTACGCGAACCAGCAGCTGGCGAACGTCCTGGGGGCGAACGCGTGGGGAACATCGCTAATCGTGAATAACGGTAGCACGTTTCCGCTGTGCATGCAGCATCAGGTGACTAACCTTGTTCCGACACCCCCGAATGGGCCGCCGTTTTTGTCGGGAGCGGCAGTTGAGGGGCCGAACTCGATCACTAGCAAGGGCACTTTGACCGGCATGGTTACGTGTCCGCCGAACGGGGTGGATGTGTTTGCCCAGTTCAACAGCAAGGCGGTGTATAAGGACTTCGTGCAGTCGTTTTCGACCGTAGAGCCGGCGATTGATCTGACTGCGTCGTCGTTCCTTGCGTTTACCTGGCAGATGGCGGGCGCTCCCTCCGGGACGCCGTAAAGTTGAGTGCGGGTGACGGGCAGAAGCTCGTCACCCCGCTTTGTTCCAAGTAAGTTCGACAGCTCGAGAGTGAAATGCCTTCGCCAACCTGGTGAAGGTGAACTCAAGAACGCACCAAGGTGAAATCAGGACAAGCCGGGGACGGTGATCGAAACGAGGGTACCGGCCTTTCCCGTGGAGCGATGCTAGGAAGGCCGTCGGGACAGGGCAGAAACGCAGGTAGCGAAGCGACAATCCAGAAAACCTGGCCGGAACCGGACCGCCTGCCTCGAATTTTCCGGCTCGCGAAACCGCTGCCATCGGTCGTAACAACCAGTCAAGGCCAACAAAGGGAGTCCGGGAGCACACCGGAACGGATCTTTATCAACCGGTTGCGCACGCTTTCCTTCGTATTTGAACTCGAGTCGAATCCAGCTTATCTTCCGGCCACTCCGGCTTCGGAAACCTCTGCTATGTAGACCTCAAATGGCTCCAATGACAGTTGGGAAATGTCGGGAGCTGTTTTTGAGCCGGCGGATGTGAGCAACGTCGTCACTTTAGCCGATCGCAATCCTTGTGGCCCTAGATCGAAGCTGGCCTTGTGCGGCTCGGACGACATATTTAATACCACCAGCACGGCTTCGTCCTTATACTTCCGCAGGTAGGACAACACGTTGGGATCATCCTCATTGAGCGCGATGTACTCTCCATCGAGCAGAGCTCGATTCCGGTGACGCAAAGCCAGCGCGTGCTTGTAAAACTGAAGAACCGAGTTGGGCTCCTTCAGCTCGGTAGCAACGTTATGAGTCTTGTAGCTATCGGGCACGGGAAGCCATGGATTCCGTTCGCTGAAGCCCGCATTAGCCGTGTCGTTCCATTGCATGGGAGTGCGTTCGCCATCGCGACCTTTTTCTTGAGGCCAGCCTGTGACGCCAATGGGATCTTTTACATCTTTCTTGCGCTGGGGATCGTTGTTTGTCATGCCGATTTCTTCCCCGTAATACATGATAGGGGTGCCGCGAAGTGTGAGATAGAGGCCGGCCATCAGCTTGGCGATCGCGTCATCATGCTGGCCGTCCCCGTAGCGAACGTAGGAGCGAATTTTGTCGTGATTACCCAGAACGTAAACCGGCCAGGCGCCTGAGGAATTTACCGCCGCGATCTGCTTACGAAACTCCGGCGCGGACACCTTATTGACTTCCATAAACATGAAATCCATGGGCATCTCGAGTTCGTCGTTATGTTCGCCGTAGTACTGCTTCAGTTCGCTTACGTCGTTGGTATAGGTTTCGCCGATCAGGACAGCGCCATACTGATCAGCTGCCTTGCGCAACCCTTTCATGACATCGTGTACCTCAGGCAGCTTCTTGTTGTACTTTTCCTGCATTTTGGGATCGCCATATTGGTTAGTCCCGGAAAGGACGGGATTGTCGCGCAAGTCGGGGTCCTCGAAAAGAATATCTACGGCATCAAGACGGAAGCCGGCTACGCCCCGCTTGTACCACCAGCGGGTAACATCGAACATCGCGCTCTCCACCTTGGGGTTGTGCCAGTTCAGATCGGGTTGCTGAACATAAAAGTAGTGGTAATAGTACTGCCCGGTCTTGGGATCGAACTGCCATGCCGAGTGCCCAAAGGTGGACTCCCAGTTATTGGGCGGCTGTCCAGGATCCTTGCCGTCGCGCCACACGTACCAGTCTCGATGGACCGCCGCGCGAGAAGAGCGGGAGTCGACGAACCAGGGATGTTTGTCGGAGGTGTGATTGATCACAAAATCGAGAATGATCCGGATATTGCGCTTCTTGGCCTCGCTCTGCATCCGGTCAAAATCTTTCAGCGTCCCGTACATGGGGTCGATATTTTTGTAATCGGAAACGTCATAGCCGAAGTCGACCTGCGGGGAAGGGAAGCAGGGGGTGATCCATACAGCGTCCACTCCCAGCTGCTTCAGATAGTCGAGCTTGGAGGTGATGCCGTTGAGGTCGCCAATTCCGTCATTGTTGCTGTCGGCGTAGCTGCGGGGATAAATCTCGTAGAAAACGGCATTCTGCCACCACTGGTGGCCTTCCGCATCGACCGCCTGGGCGGCGGCCGACACCACGAGAGAGGACATCATCAAGCACGCGAATAGAGCCCATCCGACCATCTGGAACATGAAATGACCTCAAGAAGAAGTGAAATCTCGTTTGTTATATCCTCTTCGACCACCAAAGCGTAGCGAGACCTTGGTATGAACGTAGGCTGGACGGTTGCTTCCGGGGAACGAAACCTCCAGATGTGGCGTACCGCCAGTCTTGTCAAGGGTTGCGCCCTCGATACCGGAAATCAGTGCCGCATTCCACAAGCCCAGTTCGTATGTGTGTCCCGCGCGACCTGACAAGTCCAGACGGAGCACGCTACCGTCCGCCGTCCAGGATTCGGAAACTACGCGCAAACCTTCGCTGGCGCCGCCAAGCGGCGGCAGTTGGGAATCGCAAAATAGACCAAAGTCGTTTCGCAGGGAAATGTGCAGCTTGCTTGTCCCGACACTGACCGGGAAGCGGATGCCTGCATGCTGGTCAACGGAACTCTTATCTAGGTGGACCGGAACCTTCCGGCCGTTGACGTCTGCTTCGATTACTTTCGCGTTGAGGCTCACCGCGGGAGAGAAATCGATGGTGCACATCCCTGAACCGGAACGATGAATGTCCAACGTAATTTCTCCGATTGTGCGGTGATACTCGATCGCCACGCGGCAGTCGCCCGCGGCGACATTCTCTGCGCTGAAACTGGACCAGTTGTAGGGGAGATGCGGGGTTAACGCGATCGTGTGTAGACCTGCATTGGTGCGCAGGCCCAGCATCCCCCGGAGCAAGGGACTCGTCACCATGGCCGCGGACCAGATCTGGTGCGGGGAACTGGTTGAGAGTGGCTCAAAATAGTCGCCGGACAAGACCTCCGTGACGTGCCCGAGCGAGCCGTTCAGCGCCAACAGCGCATTGGCTCGCAAATTGGAATATGCGGGTAAAGCACGGTGATAGCGGTATTCGCCAACCGCCGCCCATCCGGTAAATAACGGCCACACCGAACCAAAATGATATCCCCCGGGATTGTACTTAGGATCTTCGGAAGAAATGATTCTCATCCCCCAGTCGGTTTGGTGATCGGCATCGGCCAGCAGGTTAAGGGTGGACTGGGCCTTGGCGTCGTCGAGCAGCCCGAACCACATCGGCACCGTGGCCAAGACACTGGGGATCTCGATCGGTTGGTCGCCACTATCGAGGGCAAAGCTGAACAGTTTCTTGTCAGCCGACCAGAAGACCTGGTTTATTTGGCTCCTGCTTTGATCGAAATTATGCTCGAGTTCTCGACGGACGTCGTCCTTGCCTACCCAGTGTGCCAGATCCCCCAGTGCCCTAAGGGCCTCTGTTCCGACGCCCGTCTGGTAGAGTTCGGTTTTCACCGGCAGCAGCGGCCCGCCTTCCACCCAGCCGTGTCCAGAGCCGAAGTTCTGCGGCAGGCCATGGCTGTCGTAGGTAGAACGTAGGAACTGATAAGCCTTCCAGAGCGTGTCCCAGTGCTGCCGCGCAAATTCAACATCACCGCTGTGAGTTACGTAGTCATCGGTAGCGATGATGTAGAGTGGAGTGGCGTCGGCTGAGGCGTAGCCATAGGGGAACGCGGTGAACCACGAAACTAAGCTGGCGGTTTGAGAAATTTCATGGGGAATTTTCCCATCCGCCCGCTGGTAGCTGGCCAGAAATTCAAGCGAGGCGCGGCTGCTCGAAAAATCGTTTTCGGCGTCGAGGGCAAGATCCGTCCACAAGGCGTCGCGTCCGAAGAACCAGGCAAAGCCGGGTCGTTGGCCATTGCCGGATGTACGGTAGCCGGCCACCAGCCCTGTTCCAAGCAATGGATTAGTGACCATCCCCTGCGCCACGCTGATTCGTGCCCAGTCGTAAGCCTTCTCAAGTTCGGCATCAGGAAGGTGAAGCGTGACCGTGCTGGCGAGATACCGGCGGTAATAGTCAGCCGAATCGCGCAGCAGGTCGGCATAGCTGGAGGAAAGCCGGCGATAGGTAAGTTCGGCATCCGCGCGTCCCTTGACCGAAGCTGCGATTACGACAGTCCTGGTTTCTCTTCCTTTCTGAATGGGTCCCAGCAGGAGTGAGCTAGCCGAGGAAGCCGAATAATTTGTGTCGTATTCCTGCTCACGAAGCGTTCCAGAAGCTGAACCGACGAAGGCGGCAAATTTCTTCTGTTCTTCTCCCAAGTAGAAAGCTCCGAGCGCGGGATCCCATTCGATGTAGGTACCGCCCAGAGCGGCCGGCCACTCGAGTTGGAAATCGCGTTCGAACACCGCTTCGATCTCGATGGGCTGATCGGTCGTCACCTCGAGGCTGATCACGGCTCCCTGTTCTCGTACGGGAACAAATAATGTCTCCCTCACTCGGAAGGCATCGCTGGCGTAAGTGATGATCGATCGCTCAGGCTTGACGACTAGGGTTCTGGCCAACGACTCGGCGGGCAAGGCGCGACCATCCGTGTGAAAAATTAGGTGAAAGTCGCGCAGGATTTTCAGGGGATAGACCCAGGCCTCAAAGCGTCCGTTTTCATTACCCAGCAAGCTGGCGCGGGTTCCGACGACAGGCAGGAATTCCCAGCTGCGGATTGGCCGCGATAACTCTAGCGATGCCCGGGCGGGCTGAGCTTCAACGGGACGAGACAACGATAACAGCGCCGCGGCCGCCATGATCGAGACACACTGCCACTTCCCGGCTCCGACGCTCCTGGCCTGGCCGGGCCGACGGCGGTCCAATCGGAATAGGTTACTATAGGGAAGCAATCGCGAATTCTAGCACGAGCAAATTAGGGCGGTACCAGCCTCTTGTCTTCCTCACGCCGCGAATTTCTAAAATCGCTGAGCCGTTCCGCACTGGTTCTTCCTCTGGAAGGCGTCGTCGGATTGGCCCGTCCGCGCCGTTGGCGGGCTCTTTCCCGAATGGGCGATCAGACACCGCCTGCAGCCCCCTTAGGCGTCAGTTTCGTCAATGTGGCGAAGGAGTCGGGCTTGAACGTCAAGACTTTTTTTGGCGGGGAGCACAAGAATAAATATCTGCTCGAAACGACCGGCTGCGGAATCGCGTTTTATGACTACGATAACGATGGCTGGCTCGACATTTTTGTGGTGAATGGTTCGCGCCTGGAGGGTTTCCCGAAGGGAGAAGAGCCGGTCTCGCATCTGTTCAAGAATAACCGCGACAGTACGTTCACCGATGTTACCGTCAAGGCAGGAGTGGGACGCGCCGGCTGGGGGCAAGGTGTGTGCGTCGGCGATTACGACAACGATGGCTTCGACGATTTGTATGTTACCTATTACGGGAATAATGTTCTTTATCACAACAACGGGGATGGAACCTTCACCGATGTGAGCCAGAAAGCCGGGGTGGCGGGGAAGGGCACGCGCTGGGGCACAGGCTGTGCGTTTGTCGACTACGACCGCGACGGCCACCTCGATTTATTCGTCGCCAATTACATTGCCCTCGATCTCAAGACCGCACCGGTTCCCGAATCCGGGCCGTGTCTTTACAAGGGAGTAATGGTGGCATGCGGTCCCCCGGGCCTCGAAGGCGATACCAACATCCTCTATCACAACAATGGTGATGGCACGTTCACCGAGGTTTCCGAGGCGGCGGGGATCACCGAGGCCAATGGCACGTACGGCCTGGGCGTTCTCACCGCAGATTTCGATAACGATGGCTGGCCGGACATCTACGTCGCCAACGATTCCACCCCCAGTCTGCTTTACCAAAACAAGAAGAATGGAAAGCTCGTCGATATAGGCATGGAGTCCGGCTGCGTCCTCAGCGCAGACGGGAAGCCGCAGGCCGGTATGGGTGTCTCGGCAGCCGATTATGACCTAGACGGCAATCTCGATATTGTCAAAACGAATTTTGCCGGCGACACGCCATCGCTTTATCACAACCGGGGAAACGGCAGCTTTGAGGATGTGACTTTTAGCGCCGGGCTGGGGATCCATACTCAATACCTCGGCTGGGGCGTCGGTTTCTTTGATATGGATAACGACGGCTGGCCCGACATTCTCATCTGCAACGGCCACGTCTATCCCGAGGTCGAACAACTGAAGACCGAGGCCGGCTATCCTCAACGCAAGCTGCTCTACAAAAATCTACGCAACGGGCGTTTCGACGATGTATCTGGGGACGGCGGCCCTGGAATTTCCACTCCCTATGCCTCACGTGGCTGCGCTTTCGGGGATTTCGACAATGATGGCGATCTTGATGTAGTGGTGAATACGATCAATGATTATCCGCAACTGTTGCGCTCCGATTCCAGTCTCGAAAACAACTGGATCAAGGTGAAGACGATCGGAACAAAATCCAATCGCAGCGGCATCGGGGCGCGGCTGAGATGCGTCACTCGTCCGCCGGACGAGCAGAAAGAGCATTCGCAAATCGACGAAGTCCGCAGCGGAGGAAGTTACATTTCACAGAACGATCTGCGGGTACATTTTGGGTTGGGAAAGGCCCAAAAAGTTGAACTGCTCGAAATACGTTGGCCGAGCGGGCACGTCGACACCCTGAAAGACGTCAAACCTAACCAGGTCATCTTCGTGAAGGAAGGCGAAGGAATCGTGCGCACCATGCACTTTGGCGCTTCGACTTGAAAGGCGTCTCAGAAGTCTTCGATCAACCAGGCGTTCGCGCCACCCGTGGCTTCCCAGAGCGCTAAACGTTGTCCATCGGGCGAGGGAATGGCCCAGCCGATCCGCATCTGCTTCTCTTCCAGCATTGGCCGAACACGCCCCCGCAAGTCCACATTCAAAAGCGCCCATGTATCCCGAGTAGTGTAGGCAACGGTCCACAGGCTCTTGCCATCGGCGGCCCAATCAATGCTGGCAATGCCTGCCCAGGTTTGTACCTTCATGATGCGCTGTGTGTGATCTCGAATAGACAAAACACGAATGTATGGTTCTTTCTGCACACCTTCTTTCTTGGCGATGGCGAGGAATTCTCCGTCGGGAGACAATGACCAATTGAAGTTGTAGGGATCTCGGTCTTCGATGGTGGCCCAGGTCAGCTCCCGTGGCGTGCCTCGAATGGGATCGAATTGAAAGAATGTTTCCCGGCCGGGTGCGATTTCGCTGAAAATGCACAACTCGGACGGCAGTCGAGCACACTGCTGGTTCATAATTCCGGCTGCGTCCAGGATCAATTGCGGAGGGCCACCCGCAAGTGGCAGACGCATGAGATGATGAACGGTGGCTGAGTCCCCATTTTTCGCGTTCGCGAGGTAAATCAACATCGTGCCGTCGGGATTCAGCCGTGGTCCTGACAACGACTCATCCCCGCCGATTAAGAGTTCCGCGACTGCCGAGTCAATTGCTTGTTTGTAGACATGAAAAGTGCCGTCCCGGTCGGAGTCAAAGAAAACGGCCTTGCTGTCCGGAGTCCAGGAAAACGGGAAATCCATCCGGTCGTCCAGAGTCAATCGTTGTGGCGTCGTCAAGCGTGTACCGCGAGCCTCGAGTTTGGCAATGTACACATCGGGCTGCCAATCAAATTTCATCATCGACAGCTTCTTCCCATCGGCAGTGACCGTCACGCTGCGAATGTACCCGGGCTGTCGTGTGATACGACTGGCGGAACCGGTGGCTCGCCCGGTTCGGGCGTCTATGGGCAACGACCAAAGGTTGGAGTCATTCTGGTTAGGCGGCGCTTCTGTCATTGCATAAATCAGGCGCCCGGGTCGCGTCCACGCCAGTCCAGGACCGAGATGCGGATCGGCGAGAAGTAACGCAGTTTTGCGCGTAGCTAAGTCCAGGGTCTTGATCCGGTTGTCGAATGGCATCATTCCGAAGTGGTAAGCGGATTGATAGTAGGCAATCCGCTTCCCATCCGGGGACCAGGCGACCGCGCCGAACGGCATTTCCTCTTGCCCAATCAGTTTTTGGGCATTCTCGCCATCGGACTTCATCAGCCAGATTTCCGGAACTCCCAGAGATCCACGAACGAAGGCGATCTGAGAGCCATCCGGCGAGACCGATGGATCGTGACCCGACTCAGTCAGCCTCCGGGGCGTGCCGCCCATCAAGGAAACCTCCCACAGACTCGCTGGCTCTTGCGGTCCGGCGACCCACGTGGCGACCAGGTGACTGCCGTCGGGAAACCAGGCCGCAGGCTGAGCGTCGAAATTCTTGGGAAGAGACAGGGGGTGCGTCTCTCCGGTATCTACCTGTCGAAGGTAAAAGCCGGTCTTGTCGGCGAAGGCAAGGTACTTGCCGTCCGGCGAGATCAGGCCGCTGAGCACAGGAGTATCGATGGGGTTCGCCGTCAGACGCTTTTCCTGGATGGTTGGTAAAACGGCGAAGTGACGCCCTGCATGGAATCCGGCGATGATACCGACGAGCAGCAGGATTGAGATAGCGGCAAGGACTGGCCATTGCCTGTACAGGCGAGGCTTTTCGGTAGCGGTGGGTGTTCGAATTCCCGCCGAGCCATCGACCGGCGCTATGAAGCGGTAGCCTCGTCGAGCAACGGTCTCAACGAACCGAGGAGTCTCCGCCGAGTCGCCCAGCGTGTCTCGCAGCCTCCTGACAGCTGCGTTCAGACTGTGGTCGAAATCCACGAATGTGTCTTCCGGCCATAGTCGCGCACGCAGTTCCTCGCGGGTTACGACCTTGCCAGGTCGTTCCAATAACGTGGCTAGAACTTGAAAGGGCTGTTCCTGAAGCTTGAGCTTGAACCCATTTCGGCGCAGTTCGCCTGCCCTCAAGTTCACTTCGAAGACACTGAACCGGATGACCTCGGTTGAATTGCTGTCGAAGACCGCCATTTTCCCTGCTCAGCGCGGAGAGTTTACGACTGGTCCCGATTGCCTGGCGCGTTAACTCAGGCTCTAACTATTTGACTCGCAAATGAATTAGGTCGTTACCAAAAATTGACTCATCGGTTACCCGCTGGTCCTTGAGGTACGTGCCCCCCCGCCCGAAGTTTCAAGGAGCGTGGGGGTGAGTCATGCTGCGATTGGGGACGCTTTGGTTGCCGGTCCTGTTTCTAGGTGGTATTGGGTGGGCGGAACAGACATCAGGGCCTGGTGTGAGTCATCCACAGCTGGTTGTGTTTGTCTATAACCATGCAAGTGTCTCGAACGAGATAGTGTCGGACGCCGAGAAGGAAGCGAGCAGGGTTTTTCGCGGCTTATCCCTCGAAGTCACCTGGATTAACTGCTTGACAAGACAGAGGGACTCGACAACCGGTCTCGAACCGATGTCCACAACCGGGTTGTTTATTGGGATTGTGCCACGAGCAGTAAAGCTGTCAGACACCGTCTTTGGAGTGGCGTTTCTGGGAAGCGATGGCAAAGGAAGGTACGCCGATGTGTTTTTCGAATCCGTGCGGCGACTCGGGGCAGAGGAGGCGGATGTCGGGGAGGCTCGAGTCTTGGCCTACGTTATGGCTCACGAAATTGGCCATCTGTTGCTCGGGTCTAATGCTCACTCTGAGGTAGGGATTATGAAGCCACGATGGTCCACCATAGAGTTGCGGAAAATCGAGATTGGGAAGCTCTCATTTACCCCAATCGAGTGTGAAAAAATCCATAGGAGACTGGAAAAAGAGGCTCGACAAGCGCACTACCCGTCATACCGGCGGTAGGCAGATTTGTAGAATGACTACGATGTTTTCTTGCTTGCGGGGGCATCGACCGCCACACCCGAGCCTTCTTTCAGGGTGTGAATCGAGTCAGGTTCGAAGCTATCAAACTGCTCTACCAGCCCGCTCGGCCAGCGAATCTCGACGGAGTCGATTTTCGTGAGCCTTCCCAGCCCGAAGTGGACCCGCTGGTCACTGTTCGAGTCGTAGCTGGACCCGCTGCGCACTTCGTCCACCCAGGTGCGTTTGCCTGCTTTAAGACGGATGCGCGCGCCGATCCCGTCGCGGTTGGAGCGAGTCCCAATCAGTTTGAATGCCACCCAATGGTTGGGAGAGCGAACGTCATTCACCAAGAGGCTCGGCTTGGCGTTCATGTTTGTAATCACAACCGAGAGGCGGCCCTCATTCCACAAGTCGCCCACCGCCAATCCGCGGGAGGAAGCGGCAGCCGTGATTCCCGCCCCGGCATCTGCCGAGATGTCGGTGAAGGTGCCGTTGCCGTTGTTGTGGTAGAGAATTCGAGGCTCCGGATAATTGCTGCCCAGGTGGTATTTGTCGACCTCAGGATAGACGTGCCCGTTGGCCAGAATCAGATCAAGCCAACCGTCGTTATCGAAATCGAAAAACATCGTTCCCCATCCCAGGTATTGCGTGTGAAGTCCCAGCCCGGCTGAAAAGGTAGCGTCGGTAAAGGTGCCATCGCCATTATTGCGATAGAGCGTCGAAGTGTCGTCTGAGAAGTTGGTTTTGAAGATATCCAGGCGGCCATCGCCGTCGAAATCGCCGATGGTCGTGCCCATGCCGGCTTGTTCTCGCCCGTCTTCATTGAATGCGGCGCCGGCGGTGACGGCCACGTCCGTGAAGGTTCCGTCGTGATTGTTGCGGTAGAGAATGCTGGGCGTACTGTCGCAAGCGACATAAATGTCGGGCCAGCCATCGTCGTCAAAATCGAAAGTGGAAACGCTTAGCGAGTAGTGACCGTCGGTACGATCGATGTGGGCCTTAGTGGTAACGTCCTCGAATGTTCCGTCCCCACGATTGCGGTAAAGAATGTTTTTTGAGCCGGGTAGCCCGCGAGGGCCGCACATGACCGGCGCACCCTTCCACACGCAGGCCGATCTCTCCCCTGGAGCAGGTGCAGTTGAAAGATCGAAATCTACGTAGTTGGCCACCACGAGGTCGAGGTAGCCATCACGGTCGTAGTCGACAAAAGCGCAACCGGACCCCCACGCCTTTCCAGTTCCAGCAACTCCGGCCTTCTCGCTGACTTCGGTAAATACCCCTTTATCGTTATGATAGAGCCGATTTTTTCCGTAATAAGTAACGTAGAGGTCTTCCCACCCATCGTTGTCGTAGTCGCCAACGCACGCTCCTTGTCCCCAACCAGTTGCCGCCAGCCCGCTGGTGGCGGTGACATCAGTGAATGTGCCGTCATGATTGTTGCGATAGAGATGATTGGTCGGAGCCTTTGAAGCGGGAAGGCCTTCCAGAGTAGTTCCGTTAACGATGAAGATGTCGGGCCAACCGTCATTATCGTAGTCAAAAATGGCCACGCCGGTGCCGGTCGTCTCGATGATGTACTTTTTGCTATCGACTCCGCCAAAAACGGTGGTCATGGTAAGGCCGGCTTTTTCGGCGATATCCGTGAAGTGGGCTAGGGGCAAAGGGTTTCGTGCTCCCGTTGCCGCCGATTGTTCAGCCGCCACCGGGGACAAAAACAAAACTGCAACTATGGCGATGACGGCCAGGTGATTCACGACGCCATAGCTGGAAGAGACACGAGAAGTCATGAGCCTGTGTGCATCCTATTGCCCTTCTGAGGCCGGGTCAAATCCCGCCGACTGCCACCGGTGTGCCGGAAGTAGTAAGATTTCATCAGGTTGCGAGAGAATTTGAATAGCGATCACGGGTTCGCCAAGGCCTGAAGTGCATTCGCCAATTCTAAGAGCTTTCTTAGTGCTGTGCCTGTCGGTTGCCGCGGCAACATCGCAGACGGACGGGCCTTCCAGCTCCTCACGCTGGCTTTTTGAGAAGGGGGTTTCGCAGCTCAAAAGTGGCGATCTTGCCGGGGCCAGGTTTAGTTTCGAAAAGTCGCTCAGTTTGTCTCCCCAGAACGCCCTAGCGCACAACTCTCTCGGCTGGGTATTGTTCAGTCAAGGCAATGTAAACGATGCCATCTCGCAATTTCGCACTGCCCTCAAGATCAAACCAAATTTTTCGGATGCCGAGGTTAACCTCGCCAGCGCGCTGGCGCAAAAAGGCGATCTGGCCGAGGCCGGTAGCGCGGCGCGTAAAGCCATTCACCTGGACCCGCAGAATGCAGAAGCTCACCGCATACTGGGGCGAATCTTGAGCTTTTCCCGAGATCTGGACGGAGCGACGGCCGAGTTGCGCCGTGCCAGTGAACTGGAGCCGTCGCGCGCCGATCTGCACGATGAGCTCGGCTCGGTGTTGGCGCAGCACGAGAAGCTCTTCGATGCTGAGGAAGAGTTTCGAACAGCGGTCAAAATCAACAGCCAATACCAGCCGGCACAGATGCACTTAGGTGTGGCGTTGTTGACCGGTGGCGATCAGCAAGGCGCTCTCCGGGCACTCGAGCAGGCAGTCGAACTCAATCCCAGGGATCCCGTCGCCGAGTTTTACCTCGGCTCGGCACTCGAGAAGGCGGGCAAGCCAGATGAGGCACAGCAGGCTTATCGTCGCGCCTCTGAATTGAAGCCGGATATGGCGCCGGCACAAACCCGGCTGGGCTTACTGCTCGAGCGCTCCGGAGAACCTGACAAGGCAGCGGAAAGTTTTTCGAAAGCCGTGGAGTTGACGCCTGAAGATCCCGAAGCTCACAACAATCTAGGTCTTGCGCTTCTCCAAAGCGGCCAGGGCAATGCCGCCATCAGGGAGTTTCAGGAAGCTTTAAAGAGAAGCCCGGATGATGGCGATTTTCAGGGTAATCTTGGCGCCGCCTATCTGCAAAAAGCTGACTTCGACGGTGCTGTCCAGGAACTTCGCAAGGCTCTCAAGCAGGGCCCGGATAAAGCCGATCTGCACTACAACCTAGGCCTCGCTCTAAAGCTGAAAGACGATCTACCGGGCGCGATCGCTGAGCTCAAACAAGCCACGAGTCTGGACCCCACCCTGGTGGACGCCTACTACACCTTAGGCGTGACTCTATGGCAGAAGGGCGATTTCCCAGAAGCGGCCGCCGCCCTCCGGTCCGCAGTTCAGGTCAAACCCGACTATTCGGAGGCTTACTACACTTTAGGTACTGTCTATAAGCAGATGAACAGGCTCGCTGATGCGGCAGAGGCGCTCAACGAGGCGATTCGACTGCAACCGAATTTCATGGGAGCACACACGACGCTGGC
>JBPYDQ010000483.1:0-5193 GCA_051986135.1 Terriglobales bacterium
CCGCGCAGCCCCGCTTCGACGCCTTTAATCACCTGACCTACGTTGCTCTTGGATAGTACCGATGTGATCCCCACGTCGCGTGCCAGTGAGGCAAGCTGGCGATCAAAATACATCGAGCACAGCACAATGGCGATGTTTGGTCGCTCTTCCCGAATCTGCCGAGCCACCTCAATGCCATTCATAATGGGCATCGCGAAATCGAGCACCACTACATCAGGGACAAGCTGACGAACCTTAGCTATCGTCTCCTGACCGTCTGCCGCCTCGCCGCATACTTCCCAACCCTCATGCTGACCGAGCAAGTGGCGGATACCACGTCGCACCACTTCGCTATCGTCCGCTACTAGGATACGTGTCATCAAACCGCCCCTATTGCCTTTCCCAATGACTTTCCGACTCTTAATCTTCTCGATGGCACCGAACGTTTCCGTCGAATTGTGAAATCAGCTTACCCCGGTCAACCAGTCACGCCTCGGATCGCTCACGTATGTTGCCAAGCTCTTCCTTAAGATTTTCATGGTCCTCGTGATCAAGTTCACCAGCTGGAGGTGTGCTATCCGGCTCTTTGTTTTGAAGTGCCACATCTGCCGGATCCAGCAGGCGAGATTGCTCGTGCCCGAGACTGTCGCCATCGGTTCGGAAAGCTTGGCGGGATCAAGGAAGTTCAACTGGCGACGCATAAGTTCTGTCGCGACGAGTTGGCTATAGCCGAAGCGTACCCGGAATTTCTGTCATGTCCTATACTGAACATTCTGTAGCTCGGCACGGGAGATGCCTCAAAAATACGGTAACTGTCTAGGACTCGCCCACAGGAAAGCAACCTGGACCGGGAGCCAATGTATTCGAACGGCGGTTTCGGATCACCGGAACTGTACTCAAAATACAGTAACTTCTCTATTCCCAGCGCGTGGAAACTGCAAAAAGCGGGTGGATCGGACAGATGGCAGAGAACTGGCAAAGTATGATCACACGATGCGCTCTAGCATTTGGCTTTGCGGTTGTAGCGATCTCGAGCGGTTGGGGGCAAACCGACTACCAGCCCACAGCCGACAATCTGAAGGCACGCCAGGAATTCCAGGATGCGAAGTTCGGAATGTTTATTCATTGGGGTGTGTACAGCGGACTTGGCGAGGGGGAGTGGGTTTTCCATGATCGCAAGCTAACGGTCGCTGAATACGATCGCCTGCCTTTGTTTTTCGATCCTGAGAAATTCGACGCCAAGACATGGGTTGAGCTGGCAAAGGCGGCCGGCATGAAATACATCACCATCACTGCCCGCCATCACGATGGCTTCGCCATGTTCGATTCGAAAGTCTCCGACTGGAACATTGTGCGCCGTACGCCTTATAACAAGGATCCACTGAAGATGCTGGCCGAGGAATGCCATCGGCAGGGAATCAAACTATTCTTCTACTATTCACAATTGGATTGGCACAACCCGGATTATTATCCGCGCGGCGCGACCGCTTGGAACAATGGGCGGCCTGACCGAGGTGATTGGAATGCCTACATCGACTACATGAACGGGCAATTGCGTGAATTACTCACAAACTATGGACCGATTGGTGGCATCTGGTTCGATGGAATGTGGGATAAGCCCGATTCTGACTGGCAGCTTACCCACACCTATGCCCTGATTCATCAGCTGCAGCCAGCCGCACTGATCATTCCCAACCATCACCAGGTCCCGAAACCGGGAGAAGATGTTCAGACCTTCGAACGCGACCTTCCCGGTCAAAATACCGCTGGGTTTAATACTAACTACATCAGCACTCGTCTGCCGCTTGAAAGCTCGGACACGATTAACGGCTCCTGGGGCTTCAATATTGGCGACAGTAAGTATAAGAGCCCCGCAGAGCTGGAGAGAATGCTGGTCGAGGCGGCAGGCAACAATTCAAATCTCTTGCTGAACATAGGTCCCATGCCGAATGGAGAGATTCAGCAAGAATTTGCCCAGAGGCTCGTGGCCGTGGGTGGCTGGCTTTCTAAATTTGGAAGCTCCATCTATGGAACACGCGGAGGACCCATTGCTCCCACCGTTTGGGGAGTCACCACGCAAAAGGGTGAGAAAATTTACGTGCATATCCTTGGCTGGGAGGCCCCGCTGCTGGCGCTCCCTCCGATCGTCGGCAAGGTTATCCGAGCGCATTCCGTGATCGATGGATCGGCAGTCGAGTTTACCCAAAACGCGAGTGGGGTGGTTGTGAAAGTTCCGCCTAAGACGGACGAAGTAGATCGCGTTGTCGAGCTTACCGTGAGCAAACGAAACTGATTTCGTTCGATCCTTCAGGTTTACCGGTTTCATCCCCGTCGACATGAAACCGCCAGCCACCATAAGGTGATGGCGCATCATGGTCCGGTGTCATACACCTGGAATTCCCGAATGTGTGCTTGGGCTGAGGAGGACAGGATACGCAAGCGGACGCGCGAGGTGGTCACGGCGGCGAAGCTGTCAATTCGTTTGTGTCCGATTGGGTGGCCCTCGGCAAGTGTTTTCCAGCTTTTTCCGTCCCAAGCTTCAACCCGGTAATGCTGAATGTGCTGACCATCGTTCAGCCATTCCATCGCCAAGCTGTGATCGAAGGTAACCGGCTGAAAAAAATCGGCCTCCAGCAGAGCCTGATGTGAGCCCACGGGCGCCGACCAGAAGGTGTCGGGGTTGCCATCGAAAGCGGCTTCTGTCGCGCCATTCGGAATGTGCTTTTCTCGAATCAGGTTTGCCGAATATCGCTTATGAATCTCAGCTCCGAATTGTTCGAGTCGCCTCACATCTGACTCGGGCAGCAACCCCCTTTGGTCCGGCGAAAGGCCGAGCATCAACTGCCCGCCGCGGCCAATCGTGTTTTCATAGGTGGAAACTAAGTCCGCAACCGTCTTGAGCGTGCTCTCATCGTTTGGGTGCCAGAACCAATGTCCCTTGTGCAGCGGCGTATCGGCTTCAACCGGACGCCAGCGCAGATATCCATGACGGTCAAGCACATTCCAATTTTCGTAAGGAATGATGCCCTCCTCATTCCCCGCCCAGCGGATGTCGCCGTATTCAAACAGCGCTGCGTCGGCGAAGACAAGGCTGTTGGGCTGGTTGACCCGAAGATTCTCGATGATGCGCGGGAAATTGTAGACATGACCCTCGCTGCCGGCACCGTCCAGCCAGAATTCCACCAGGTCGCCGTAATTGCTGGCGAGTTCCTGCATTTCCGCGATGTAGTAGTCGTCATACTCTTGAGGATTCCTATATTTCGGCTCATGACGGTCCCAGGGGGAAAGGTAAATACCGAACTTCAAGCCGAATTTTCGCGCCGCATCGGCGACTTCCCCTACCACGTCGCCGCGCCCACCTTCCCAAGGGCTGCGCTTGACGCTGTAATCGGTCTCGGCCGAGGGCCAAAGGCAGAAGCCGTCATGATGCTTCGCCACAAAAATCACATACTTCGCCCCCGCCGCCTTAATGGCGCGCATCCACTGTTCAGCATCGAACCCGGTCGGGGCGAATACGCTGGGGCTGGCCGTGCCGTCGCCCCACTCGCGGTCCAGAAAAGTGTTGGTGCCGAAGTGGATGATGGCTCCAAACTCGAGATCTTGCCATTCGACCTGCTGGGAGGAGGGTTTAACGTCCGTGAAATTTTGCGCTGCCAAACCGCTCGAACCCAACAGGGACGCGGCTGTCGCTAGTCGAAGAGCAGCTCCGAGGCGGCGCATGAATCCGGATTCTACCGTGCTTTCCTGCCGTAGCGCGTGCCATCCTTGGTGGCCTGGAGCAAGCGGCGAACTCTGTCCTCCAGAACCACGACGCGCTCGTACTCACGGCCTTTAATCACGCCCATCGATATTTTCTCGTTGCGGTGTTGCATGGGGCTGGGCACGTGTACTCTTACGCTCGCGTGAATTTCCCGCACCCCAGTTTCGGCAATCACCGGGTATGCGTTGGATTCGGTTATTCCGCCTCCGGCCATAATTGCGATGCGCTGTTTGGCCGCGCGGATGAGCCGAGCGAGGGCAGGTATGCCATCTTCTACCTTCTGTTCGCCACCCGAGGTGAGGACGCGATCGACGCCCGCGTCGATTATGTCCACTAGGGATTGGCCGGGATCGCGCGACATGTCGAAAGCGCGGTGAAATGTGGACTTCAGGGGGCCAGCCATCTCAACCAGCCGGCGAGTTCTGCGGGTATCGACGTTTCCATCCTCTTTCAGGATGCCAAACACAATGCCATCCGCGCCCAGTTGCTTGGCGGTGGCCACATCCTGCTCCATGGTTTCAAACTCATCGGCTGTATAACAGAAGTCCCCTCCGCGTGGGCGAATCATGACGTAAAGAGCAACGGAGACTTTACTGCGGACGGTGGAAATCAGTCCGGCGCTGGGAGTGACTCCGCCCTCCAGAAGATTGCTGCACAATTCAATGCGATGGGCCCCGCCCCGATCTGCGGCCAGGGCCGCCCCGACCGAATCCGCACAAACCTCAAGAACGACGGGATGGCTCATAAACTCCAGGTCCGCGCCGGCTGCCAGCGCGCCGGCCGCCTGCCAAGGGGGCAGGTTGAGATCAGAACGAGTAAACCAGGCTCATCTGAATCTGGTGCGGCTGCCACAGCCAGTCGCGTGCCCACGCCGATGCCGGTACCTGATCAGCCGAACTCTGGTGCGGAACCAGCGATCCAAAATTGCTGTCACCGATGTTGCCATCCGGGATCACGGCGGCAGAATGCCAATTTGAGCCGACATTGAACATCTCAAAACGGTATTGCAGGCTCTGGCGTTCAGTAATCGGAAAAACCTTGCCAAAACTCAGATCAAGTTTCTCGTAATAAGGTCCCCGCAATAAGCCCTTCATCTCGTTGCCATACGTGCCCTGGGAAGCTGTCGAAAAGACGCTCGTATTGAACCACTCGCTAGCGCTACGAGTGAAGCCGCTCGAGGGACTACCCGCCTGATCGAGCCGGTAGCGGCTGGTGAAGGGCGCGCCCATTTCATCAAACCCAGGGCCTGCGTACCCGTAAGCAGTGAACACCCGCCCCGAGGTGATGGCGTAAATGCCGCTCACTTTCCAGCCGCCGACAATCCAGTTGGCCGGGCCGATGGACCAGCGCTTGCCTTTGCCCACCGGCAACTCCCAGGTCCCATTCGCTGTCAGACGCTGCGGCTGATCGAAACTGGACGGACCATAGTCGGCCTGAATGTTGTGGGGATCCTG
>JBPYDQ010000484.1:0-2990 GCA_051986135.1 Terriglobales bacterium
ACTCCGGCGCGGCCGCTCGAGGTCAGCACGTCACTTGGCACTTCCGACCGCGATCTTCTCCATCACGTCGCTGACAGTGAAGCTCGCCGCCTTGGCGCGCGGCGGGAAGTCCTTGAAGCTTTCAACGAACTTGCCAACGATCGCCTGCGCCGGCACGAGAAGGAAGGCCCGGTGCGCCATCCAGTCGGCGTACCAGCTGCTGTCGAATCCGCGCTCGTAGGGATCGCTCCGCAGATTTCCTATCTTGGTTCCCCGCAGCTTGTCGAAGCCCTCCAGCCAGATATCCAGGCCGGTGTGGTGCTGCATCATGAAAGTCGCTTTCCAATTACCGACCCGCAGCGCCATCAGATCCCCGTCGTCGCTCCAGTAAAACACCTCCTGGCGGGGCGATTGTTTCTGCTCGCCCTTGAGGAACGGCAGCAGGTTGTAGCCGTCGAGATGCACCTTGAAGCGCTTGCCTCCAAGGCTGGAACCGGCTTTGAGTTTGTTGACGAGGTCGGGGTTCCCGGCCGCGGCGGCGAGGGTTGGTATGAAGTCCTCGTGTGCGCAGATCTCGTTGACGACCGTTCCCGGCTTGATGACGCCTGGCCAGCGGATCAACGTCGGGACGCGCCAGCCACCCTCCCAGTTCGTATCCTTCTCGCCCCTGAAGGGGGTTGAACCGCCGTCGGGCCAGGTCATGCATTCGGCACCGTTGTCCGTGGTATAGACCACAATCGTGTTGTCGGCGGCCCCGAGATCATCGACCAGCTTCAGCAGTTCGCCGACGTGCCCGTCAGTCTCCACCATGCCGTCCGCGTAGACGCCCAGTCCGGTCTTCCCCTGCGACTCCTTCTTCAGGTGCGTGAAGATATGCATGCGGGTACTGTTGAAATAGCAGAACCACGGCTTGCCGGCCTTGTGCTGGCGCTGAATGAAGTCCTTGGCCGCGGCGAGGAACTCCTCGTCGATGGTCTCCATGCGCTTGGTGGTGAGCGGACCGGTGTTCTCGATCTTCTGCTTGCCGACGTGGCCGAACTGCGCATCCACGGTCGCATCGTCCTTGTCGGTCGCCGTACAGCGCAGCACCCCGCGCGGCCCGAAGCGCTTGCGGAAGTTCGGGTCCTTCGGATAGTCGGGATTCTCCGGCTCTTCTTCGGCGTTCAGGTGATAGAGATTGCCGAAGAACTCATCGAAGCCGTGTACGGTTGGCAGATGCTCGTTGCGGTCCCCCAGGTGATTCTTGCCGAATTGCCCGGTGGCGTAGCCGAGCGACTTGAGCACGTCGGCGACGGACGGGTCCTCGGGCCCGAGCCCGAGTGTCGCGCCCGGCAGACCGACTTTGGTGAGACCCGTGCGAATCGGCGATTGACCCGTGATGAAGGCAGCGCGTCCGGCCGTGCAGCTCTGTTGACCATACCAGTCGGTGAACAGCGCGCCCTCCTTCGCGATGCGGTCGATGTTGGGCGTGCGATAGCCCATCAGTCCGAGGCTGTAGGCGCTTATGTTCGCCCAGCCGATGTCATCACCCATGATGAAAAGAATATTGGGCTTTTTCTCCGGCATGACGATGCTCCGTGAGTTGAGGCAGTTGCAGATAGCGCGATGGTAGGAAAGCCCGCAGCGCACGCACCATAAGACCTAAGTCCGATCAGACCGGTCGAGCTCAAGATCCGGCGGAACGATCCGAGCAAAGACACGACAGAAACCGCAACCGCAATCAGCTCGGCGTAAACCCGCAGTTCCCCGGACGCCGCGCTGGTGGGTTCGTCAGCTAGGGAATCTGCAGCGTGTATTCGAAACGCGGCGCGCTGCGCAACGTCACCGTTGCCGGCCGACAATTCACGCCGCCGAGGCTGAATCTCACGGTCTTGGTAAACGCGCGCACGGCATCGTCGTTCCACTGGCTGTCCACCACCACGCCGACGACCTGATGCGTGTTTCCGCCGTCCCCACCCGTCTGACAATCGCCCCACTGCACCGAGAATTGATGATCCGGATTGGTGCCCTGATATGTCATCGTGACGATCAGTTCGTCGGTCTTTGGATCGTAGGCGACCGCGGACAACGAAGCCGCGTACGAGGCGGTCGCTGCCAACACCGACAAGGAGGCAACGATGCTGGCGTATCGCCCGGTCATGCTCATTTCTTTCCGCCCATGCGCTGGCGCCTCAAAAGATGTTCGATTCGGCGGATCAGGTTCCGGCCTTAGCCTGGTTCAGAGTCACGGCGGCACGAACGAGAGACTTCAACGCCGCCTCGTCTATCTTCTCGCCCTCGTGAAAGTCGATGGCACGCCTGGTGTTCCCCTCGAGGCTCGAGTTGAAGAGGCGCGAAGGATCTTTCAGAGCCGCGCCCCTGGCGAAGGTCATCTTCACGACATTCTTGTAGGTCTCGCCGGTGCAGATGATTCCCGCGTGCGACCACACCGGCACCCCTCGCCACTTCCATTCCTCGACCACCTGCGGATCGGCTTCCTTGATCAAGGTACGGAGCCGGCTGAGCGTCTTGCCCCGCCAGTCGTCCAGCTCCTCGATTCTCGCATCGATCAGTTGCGCGGGAGACTTGCCCGGCTGCGATCCGCTCTTCTTCATGACCGTTTCTCCTGCTCAGCTTTTGAATCGTCGCGTCAGAGCTCAGCCTGGCCGGGCCAACACCTGCTCCAGAGCCGCAAAGAAACGCGGCCAACCGCCCTTGGCACCCTGGTAGGCCTGCCGCTGATCCGGCCGGAAGCCCGACTGCTCCATTCGCAGGTGGGTCCCAGCGCTCGTTGGGGTCAGAGTCCAGGTGACGACACTCTTGAGATCATAGGCCGCCCAGGTATAGGAGAGCGTCTTGTTCGGCTCGACTGCCAGGACCTGACAGTCGACAGCGCCCCAGTCTCCGCGAAAATTGAAATGGTGGCCAACGACTGGCCTGAAGTCGTTCTTCATGAGCCAATCCTGGATCAGGTGTGGTTGTGTGAGAGCGCGCCAGATCTTTTCCGGCGGATAAGGGATCTCACGTTCGAC